>JACZVE010000333.1 GCA_022572825.1 SAR324 cluster bacterium | reverse complement strand
CCAGCTGGTCCACCATGTCGGGCCGGATGAGCGGCTCATCCCCTTGGACGTTGATGACGACCTGGGCGTCCTGGCGGGTGCGCGCGATCGTGGCCACCCGTTCGGTCCCGCTGGCGGCGTCTGCGCTCGTCATCTCCACGCAGCCCTTGAACTGTTTCACTGCCGAGGCGATGCGATCGTCATCAGTGGCGACCACCACCTCGTCCACCCGTGTGGCCTTCGCGACCTGCTCGTACACATGCTGAATCATCGGCTTGCCCGCCAGCATGGCCAGCGGCTTGCCGGGAAAGCGGGTGGACTCGTAGCGTGCCGGGACGACCGCCCACACGGTGCCTGTGCCGGGCCCGTCGGCGTCTCTGGGCGCTCCGGTCATGCGGGCTCCCGCGGCGACATGCCCAGCTCGTGCAATCCCTTGCGGGTCTCAGGCCGCTCCAGCAGCGCCAGGAAGTCCCGCACCGGTTTGCGGTCGCGCCGTGAGTTCGGAATGACGAAATCGTACTCCTCGTCCACGATGGGCAGAAAACCCAGCCCCAGTTGGCGGGCGACATGTTCGATGGCGATGCCCCAATCCACGCGGCCCTGGGCGATGGCGGCGGCGACGGCATTGTGGGACTTGGCCTCCACCAGGTAGCCTTGCGGTTTCGCGCCGCCCAGCAGCTTATCGATGAGCACGCGCGTGCCGCTGCCACGGTTGCGGTTGATCATCAGCGCTTCCGGCTGCGCCGGGTCCCTGGACGAAGCACGGGGCAGAGCATTCTTCAGCGCATCGTCCAGAGCCAGCCCCTGGAAACGCGCATCGTCACCGCGGAACAGCAGGCCCTGCTTGCGCCCGTAGCCCTTCACCAGATGCAGGGTGTCGTCCAGGAACGGCGCGTTGTAAATTCCGCTGTCTTCATCCAGCAGGTGCATGCCCGCCAGATCGCATTCCTCGCGCTTGACAGCGGTCAGCCCGCCCTGGCTTCCCACCGCGATGAACTTGACCCGCCAGCCCTGCTCGCTCATGCGGCTGAGCAGGAAGTCCAACCCCACGCACTGGCTGCCGATGACGATCAAATCCGCGGGGGCCAGCTCCTGGCCGATCAACGTCACGTCCACCAGCTCGCCGCTTTCCAGGTACTCCGCGTTGCGGTCGATGGCGATGAAACCATCCGCCTTGGAGAACGCGGTCACCGAACCCGAGCCTTTGCCCATCGGGTAAGCGGCGTAGCCGCTCCTGCCGTTGACCAGATTGACCAGCAGGAACTCCGTGCGCCCCTTTTCCGAGTTGACGCGCATGGGCAGGTGGGCGCGGGTGCGCTGCGGGTCGATCTCGCTCAGTCCTGCCATCAGCCGCAGCACGGGGGCGATGAACTCGTGGAAGGTAAACACCGCCGAGGTGGGAAACCCCGGCAGGATCGCCAGCGGCGTGCCGCCGATGAGCGCGAGGCACAAGGGCTTACCGGGCTTGAGCGCCACGCCGTGAACCAGTATGCCCGGCTCCCCCAACTGCTCCACCACGGTATAATTGACGTCGCCCTGCCCCTTGCTGGTGCCGCCGGACAGGAGCACCATATCGCATTCCGCGACCGCCTTTTCCAACGTGGCGCGAATCTCCCCGCGATCGTCCGGGACGATGCCCAGGCGCACCGGCTCACAGCCGATTTCCCGCACGGCATCGGCGATGATGGTGGCGTTGGAGTCGTAGATCTTTCCCACGGACATCGTGGCGCCGGGCGGGATGATCTCGTCGCCGGTGGAGAGGATGGCAACCCGCGGCCGGCGGAACACCGGCACCCGGTCGTAACCGATGGCGGCCAGCACCCCGGTTTCGCGGGAGGTGAGCACGGTGCGCCGGTGCAGCACGGTCTCGCCGGCCCCGATGTCCGTTCCCGCAAAGGTGATGGCGTTGCCGGGCACCACCGCGCGTTCCACGAGAATCCCGCCGTCTTTGGGAACGGTGTATTCCACCATGATCACCGCGTCGCCGCCGCGCGGGATCACGCCGCCGGTCGCGATGGGCGTGGCCATGCCCGACTGCACCTCGATGCGGGGCACCACGTTGGTGTGGATCACCTCGTCGCTGAGGCGAAGGAAGCGCTGCTCGGATTCCTCCGCGCCGAAGGTGTCCTCGGCCCGCAGCGCATAGCCGTCCACGTTGCTGCGGTCGAAGAACGGCACGTCGATCCGGGACACAACGGTCTGCGACAACACCCGTCCCAGGGCCTCGTCCAACGCGATCGCCTCCTCGCCCAGCGGGCGGGGCTTGACGGCATCACGGAAGATGCGGTGCGTTTCCTCAGCCGTTTTGACGGATAGGAACTGTTCCTGTTTCAATCACCCTCCGGAGTGTCGCTTTGGTTCTCAAAGATAAATTAGCGCAATAAAGTTTACGCGGATTCCCATACTTCTGGTGGCTGGCTGCTACGGCCCGTTAGGCAGTCATGTTGTTATTGGCAAAACATCACCCCCCTTCCCCCTCTCCCGCGGGAGAGGGGGAGCATCGCGCCAGTGGCAAGCGATGCCGAAGGGCGGGGGTGATGTGAATACACCGACGCTTCGAAAACCGTCGAGCGTTCAGATCGTCTCCTCTACACTGAAGACCGCATAGACCAAATCTCAATCATAGAGCCACACCTTCGCCTGTTCCCCGGCGGCGAAGCCCTCCGAGTCCTGATCGATGACCACGAAGCCGTCCGCTACGGTAGTGGTGCTCAACGCCGAAGCTCCGCTGGTGGCGAGCACCTTGGCCCCTTCATCCACCAGCTTTACCCGTGCGTAATCCACCCGCCCGATCTGCGAGCTGATGCGCTCGGTGAGCGGTAAGCGCGCCGAGCGGTAGGGCCACGACTCCGGCCGGCCGCCCATCAGGCGCAGGGCCAGGCCGACAAAGAAGTCGTAGGCCGCCAGGCAGGATACCGGATTGCCCGGCAGCAGAAATACCGGCCTTTCCGCCACCCAGCCGAATCCGGTCGGCGCGGAGGGCCGCATCGCGATGCCGTGCGCCAACAGTTCGCCTTCCTCGGCGATGAGCGTGGGCGCGTGATCCTCTACCCCGACCGAAGTGCCGCCGGTGATGACAAGTATATCACCCGGCGCATTTAGCAGGGAATCGCGGATCCGCTCCCGATCGTCGGGCAGATGGCGGACGTCGGCAACCCGGCCTCCGTCGCGCTCGATCAGCGCTGTCAGCATGAGGGAGTTGGAGTCCACGATCATCGCCCCACGGGGCTTTTCGCCGGGTTTGAGCAGCTCGTTTCCCGTGATGAGCAGGGTGACGCCGGGCGCATTGCGCACCTGCAGCCGCGCCACGCCGATCGACGCCAGCACACCCAGGTCCTGGGCGCGCAAGCAGCGGCCGCTGCGGAATACCTGGCTGCCGGCCTTGATATCCTCGCCGATTCGACCGATGTTTTTCCTGGGCGTGACGGCCTCGCTGGCGGCCATGACGCCATTGGATTCGCTGGCATATTCAGCCATCAACACCGCGTCCGCGCCTTCGGGAATGGGAGCGCCCGTCATGATCCGCACCGCTTGCCCCGGCCCGAGCACGCCTGGAAATACGCTGCCGGGGGTAATTTCGCCGATCACCTTGAAGGAGAGCGGATTGTACGGGCCCGCTCCGAAGGTTTCCTCGGATCGCAGGGCATATCCGTCCATTGCGGAGCGGGAAAACGCGGGCACGTCCACCTCGGATACGACGTGCTCGGCCAGCACCCGTCGCCCGGCGCATGCGAGGTCGATCGTCTCCACTCCGAGGGGACGGATGCGTTCCCGGATCAGTGCCTGGAAGCGGCGCACCTCCATGCGCTGCTTGAAACCTCGCATGCGAACGTCGGACATTGTCTTGACCGGGATGTCGCCGGAAGGGCAGCCGGAACCGGGCTTTGCTGAACCGCGCTTTTCGAACCGGGCTAAGATCGATCCTACTGCCGCGCAAAATTGACTGTCAACAAACGCCCCGCTGTGGGCGGGGGCGTTCCCCGGGCCACCGTCAGAGGCTGCAGACCGCGGCGGCAGCTTCTCCGTACACGGGCGTTCACCCCATTTATGCTAGAAGGCCTGTGATTAATTCCAATTATTTGTTATGATTCACCAAAGCTACCCGTTCCGCTCACGAGCCATGGAGGCACGCCGATGATGGGCAACAGGGAAGCCCAAGCCAGCGCGATACAGTTGGTCACGCTGGAGGAGCTGGTTCCCCGCGATCATTTCTTGCGCAAGCTGGATCGGGCTTTGGACCTGCGGTGTT
>JACZVE010000332.1 GCA_022572825.1 SAR324 cluster bacterium | reverse complement strand
GACCAGCACGGCGGTTCCCCGTTCCGCGGCCAGCGGCAGCAGGCGCCGCTCCGCTTCCCGCACCTCGATGGAATAGGCCATCTGCACAAAGTCGATGGGCGCGGACGCGACGATATCGCCCAGCCGCTCCAGGTCGCCGGTGGTGTAATGGGTGATGCCCAGGTAACGGATGCGGCCCGCCTCCTTCCACTCGCCCAGGGTAGCGAGATGCGTTCGCCAGTCCACCAGATTGTGCACCTGCATCAGCTCGACGGTGTCGGTGCGCAGGTGGCGCAGGCTGGCCTCCATCTGCGCGATGCCGGCGGCGCGGCCGCGGGTCCACACCTTGGTGGCGATGAAGGCCGGCTCGCGGACGCCCAACTCGGCCAGCAGGTCGCCCAGCACGGACTCGGCGGGAGCGTACATGGGCGCCGTGTCGATGACGCTGCCGCCCGCGGCGAACAGTAGCCGCAGCACCTCCTTGCGCGGTGCCCGCTCACCGGCCCCCGGCCCCACGTCGAACGCGCGCCAGGTGCCCAGGCCCACCACCGGCAGCCGCTCCCCGCTCACCGGGATGAGGCGGGTGGCGATGCGCTCCGCCGCCCGCGCGGCCGGCACCACGATCGGCACGCCGGTCGTCCCGGCTCCCGCCACCGCCACGCCCGTACCGGCCGCCAGCCGCAGGAACGCGCGACGGGACAGTTGCATGGTATCCATTTCCAGACGCACCCGGGTACTACTGTGTTAGATACGACCCGCCATGAGTCATTACAGAGAGTTGCGTGGAATAACCGCAGATTACCTCATGACCACTGGCCGCTTATCGGAATAGGTTGGGAGTGAGGAAAAGATCAATGAAAACAACTGCATGACAACGTGTCATATCGATAGCCCATGCTGACCAACGGGGATCGGCACCCATTCTTATCTATTGGAAATTTCCAGCTTCTCAGGGCGAGAGCGACCGGCTGCACAACGCTACCCGGCAATTGAGGATGTCGGCTGGTCAGCCAGGGCGGCCTGTTTGCGAGTGGAATACAAATACAGGGCTGCAAGGATAATTAGATTGATAATTCCGGCCGCGGCGGCGTTGGCATAGGAGAGGGTATAATCGCCAGTGAGGTCGAAGAATATTCCACCCTGATAACCCCCAAGACCCTGGCCGGTCCACGCGAAGAGACTGACAATCGCGAGAGAGACGCCCCTTATGTGGACAGGGGTCATTTCCCGCACAGTCACGGCCAGGTTGGTGACGACTCCACTGAAACTCAAGCCAAAAAGGATGGCAAGGAAGTAAAAGCCCATGAGGGAATCCACCTGCGTGAACCAAAACACGACGGCGGTCTGGCCCGCCGAGGCCAGCATATAAGCCCGTAGGCTGCCGATGTGATCCGCGATCTTACCGAAGGCGACTGCTCCGAAAAAGCTCGCAATAAAGCTAAGAGTAAGGACGCTCGCGGCGCTTTGCGCACCGATGCCCTGATCCTCAACCAAAGCCACGAGGTGAACAAAAGGGGTGGCCATGGTAACGCAGCAAAAGACGGCGGCGGCACTAATCCAAGGGACGATGATGCCCGCTCTTATTGGAACGGCATCCTCCTCGGAGGACGCCGCCTCTTGCCGGGCGGCAGCCCTGGCGGCGCCGACGCCGGACGGGGTGCGCACCAGCAAGACCAGGGGCAACAACACCGCCCAGGAGAAAACGGCCAACGTCTGATACGATTGTTGCCATCCGTAGGCTGAAATCAGATAACCGGCAAGGAGCGGGACGAAGCCTTGTCCAACCGCACGCCCGGCAGTAGTGACTCCAAGGGCGAGGCCCTTGTTGCGGTCAAACCAGTATCCGACATTGGTGATCAGCGGCGCATAAAACGCGCTCGGGCCCAGTGCCCCCAACAGACAATAGAAAATGTACAACTGCCAAAGGGCGGATTGGTTCGAAAGCAACAACAATGATGCTCCGAGGCCGACAGCCCCAACGAGAACTATCCTGCGGGTTGAGTAGCGGTCGGAGAGGTAGCCCATCACGATGCCCCCAAGCCCATAGGAGACTCCGGCAGCCATATAGGCCAATGCCGTTTGCCCCCGCAGCCAGCCGAATTCGGCGATGAGCGGTTTCATAAAAACCGAAACGGTGAGTAGCGAACCCATTCCGATCCCTATAAAAATCGAGGCCACTCCCACCATCACCCAGCCATAGCGCTGCTCCACAGTAGCGGGTTGTTCCAGGCTCATAGGTCTCCCTTCTATGATGTCCCGTTTGCCGATGCCCTCACCGCCCTTCCGCGCGTCACCCGGTAAAGATGAGTAGGCCACCTGATGCGCCGTGCGCTGCATCATATGGGAAATTACAATGCTCCCACTCCAACAAAGTATTATCAGGCCCCGGCCAGCTCGAGCAGGGTCTGCAGCAGCACGTTGGCGCCGGCCTCCAGGTCTTCCGGTTTGGTATACTCGGCGACGTTGTGGCTGATGCCGCCCACTGAGGGCACGAAGATCATCGCGGTGGGGCACAGCGCGGCCATGATGCCCGCGTCGTGCCCGGCGCCGCTGGTGATGCGCCTGACGGAATGCCCCAGGCTGCCGGCGATACGCTCCACCCGCCGCACCATGTCCGCATCGAAGGCAACCGGTGGGAAGCGGGCCAGCGAGCGGCTGCTCACCTCCACCTCCTCGGCGGCGGCGAGTGCGGCCACCTTGGTCTCCATGCGGCCTTCGGCCTGCTGCAGCATGGCCTCGTCCGTGTTGCGCAGGTCCACGGTGAACACGGCCGTGTGGGCAATCACGTTGACCAGGTCCGGCGACAGCCGGAGGGAGCCCACGGTGGCGACCTGGTCACCGCCCATCTCGCGGGCCAGCTCCCGCGCATGGGCCACCACGGCGCCGGCCACGTACCCGGCGTCGTGCCGCAGCCGCATGGGGGTGGTGCCGGCGTGGTTGGAGACGCCATTGACGGTGTACTCGCGCCAGGAGATGCCCTGTACACTGTCCACCGCGCCGATGGTGACGCCTTCGATGTCCAGCACGGGGCCCTGCTCGATGTGCAGCTCGACGAATGCGTGCACCCGGTTGTCGCCGCAGGGAGCGGGCCCGGCATAGCCGATGCGGTCGAGGTTCTCCGCCACCGTGGTGCCGTCGATGCCCCGCGTGGCCAAGGCGTCTTCCCGGCTCAGCCCGCCGGCGTAGACCAGGCTGCCCATCATATCCGGCGCAAAGCGCGCCCCTTCCTCGTTGGTGAAGAAGGCCACGGCCAGGGGACGGCGTGTCGTGATGCCGGCGTCGTTGAGCACCTGGATCACCTCCAGCCCGGCCAACACGCCCAGATTGCCGTCATAGCGCCCGCCGGTGCGCACGGTATCGATATGGGAGCCGGTCATCACGGGCGCACCGCCTTCCCGGCCCGCCCGCACACCGACCCCATTGCCGATCCCGTCAATGGTAACGGCGAGGCCAAGCTCCTTCATCCACCCCAGCACCCGATCGCGCCCGGCCTTGTCCTCGTCCGTCAGGGCCAGACGGCACACGCCGCCGCCCTCGATGGCCCCGATTTCCGCCAGCGCCTCCAGCCGGCGGGCAAGCCGGGCGGGATCAATGCGCAGATCGGTGGCGTTCATGGCGGGCAGACCTCCTCCGGCTTGCGGCCGACAATATCCTTGTACAGCGCGGGGTCGGTGGCGCCTTCGCTGCCGATCACCAGCACGCGGCTGTCCGCACCCAGCCCGAGCGCTTCGCGCGCCGCGCCGTCCCCCAATGCACAGAGCATTCCGGCCAGGCCCGCGACACCGGACTCCCCGGCAACCAGAGGCGCATCGCCCTCCACACCCGCGGCCAGCAGACGCATGGTGTGCTTCGCCGCGTCGTCCGGGATGGTGAGGAACGCATCCGCACCGGTTTTCAGAATCTCCCAGGCCAGCAGGGAAACCTCCCCGCAGGAAAGCCCGGCCATAATGGTGTTCAGGTCTCCTTCCGCGACGACGGGCCTGCCCGCCCGCGCGCTGCGGAACAGGGCATCCGCCCGCTCCGGCTCCACCACGGCCAGGCGTGGCCGCTCCCGGCCCCAGGCTTCCCAGAGGTGCGCGCAGACGGCGGCGGCCAGTCCACCGACGCCTCCCTGCACGAATAGGTGGGTCGGCCGGTGCGCCGCCGGCAGTTGCTCCATCGCCTCGGCCACCATCACCGAGTAGCCTTGCATGACCTCCTTGGGAACCTCCATGTAGCCGGGGTAGGAAGTATCGGAGATGACGAAGCGGCCGTGGCGCTCCGCGG
>JACZVE010000331.1 GCA_022572825.1 SAR324 cluster bacterium | reverse complement strand
CCTGGTTGTCTGGACGCGCAGGGGGATGCGGGGGGGGGTGACTCCGCCGGATCGAGCGACTTTGCTTTTGCCCTGCGGCCACGGCGGCCCTGGGCGAAAAATGGGTCGTCCCGGTGTATACTCGTGCGTGGGGTAACGACAATGCCGATTGGCGTCGACGCAGTGCCGGGAGGCGGCTGAGCGGGAATGAACCTGACGGGAAAACAAAGGCGCGCCTTGCGGGCGCTGGGACACCACCTGCAGCCCGCCGTTACCATCGGAAAAAACGGGGTGGTGGAATCGGTGCTGGAGCAACTGGAGGAAAATCTTCTCGCCCAGCAGCTCGTCAAAGTGAAGCTGTTGAGGACGTGCCCACTGGGGAAGGAGGCCGTCATTGACGCGCTCACGCAGCGCACCGGCGCGGCCCTGGCGCAGGCGGTCGGGCGCACGCTGTTGCTCTACCGGCCTCGTCCGGAGTCGCCATTGATTGGGCTTTAGAAGGGCTGCGATTTAATGCCTCCGGCAGGTGGGGGGCTGAATCGCTTGCGAGTCGCACGATTCTTCCCCCGCATCTGCTTTTCTTCGGATGAATCACAGCGCTTCCAGCTGCCCCAGGCTTGTGTCAGCCCGTTCGACGGCAAGCTCGCGCACGAGGATGAACCCCAGCCGCAACTGCGGCGCGGACGTGGTGGCAATGGCAGTGCCCGCCGGCAGCCGCGGCTCAGGCGGGAGGCCAACGCGGCAGTGAGGCCCATGCGGTTGGAGCATCCGGTCGCGGTGGTGGCCGATGCGTATCGTTGGAGCCGCGCCGAGCCGTTATCCGAAGCGCCACTCCAGCGCGTGCATCAGCTCCGGCGGCAGGGGAGGAGCTCCCGATACGGCCGCGTTGCTGGCCACCCGTTCCAGGCGCGAGCTGGCCGGCAGCAGCACCAAGGCGGGATCCTTGCTGAGCAGCCATTTCAGGCACAGGCTGCCCACGTCGCCGATGCCGAAGCTGCGGTAGGGCGTCAGGTCGAGGCCCTTCAATCGCTGGAGCAAGGAACCGCGCCGGAACAGGGGGCAGATCGGCGTCATGACCAGCACGCCCAGGTTCATTTCCCGCGCCAGGGGCAGCAGGCGGCGCTCCACCTCGCGTTCCATGACGTTGTAGGGAATCTGAATCACGTCCGCCAGCCCCGTGCGCATCGCCTTTTCGATTTCCCTGAAGGCCGCGGAATCGTAGTGAGTCACGCCGGTCGCCCCAATGCGCCCCGCCGCCTTGAGTTCGGCCAGATAGGGCAGCACGTCCCGCCAGCCGGCCATGTTGTGAATCTGCAGCAGGTCGATGCGCCCGCCGATCACGGCGAAGGAGTTTTCGATCTGACGTTTCGCGCCCGCCAGGGTGGACTGCAGCACCTTGGTGGCGATGAAATAGGCGCCGGCCCCGTCGCGATCCAGCGGGGCCACGGCGGGTCCGATGTTTGCTTCGCTGTGGCCGTACATGGGGGCGGAGTCGAACAGATTCACGCCCGCGTTCAAGTTTGCGCGCATCAAGTCAAGCACTTGGGCCCGGCCGCTCCTGCCCGCCACGTCGAAAGTCTGATAGGTGCCGCAGGCGATTTCACTGACGCGCCACCCGGTGCGGCCCAGGGTCCGCTGCTCCATACGGCACTCCTGTTGGGGGATTGGGTGCGGCGCTGCAGGGCTGCTATTTCGCCTCGCCCCGGGGCAAGCGCGCAAGGCGTCAGAACGTGATCTTCTCGAAGAAGATGAGCAAGGTCAGCACGAACAGATAGATGGTGATGATGGCCTGGACGCCGCACAATGTCCGAACCCAGCCGGTCGGCCGCAGGTAGTATTCGCTTCTCTGACAATTGATGAACACGTCGTCGATGTTGAACATGCGGCCGCCGATGTTCAGCGCCGACAGGAAGCTGAACCAGAATGCGATGGGCAGGTCGCGGAAGGATCTCGCGACTATCGGCTGCTGAATGTCCCCATCGCTGAAGCGGAAGAACCGGCCACGGGGCGAGATGCGCCAGATCTCCCCGAAGCGCTGGGAGGGCCGGATAAGCGGAATCATGTAGACGAAGCCAAACACGAAGATGAGCAGGAATACGATCAGCAGCGGACGCATCGGCGCGGCGCCATACTCGATGGGCAGTTCGATGAATAGCCATTGCACGAAGCTGCCCACCTGCTCCCAGACCGTTCCATTCATGCTGGCTTTCTGTCTCTGTCCGCGCCGGATCGCGTAGGTGACCTGAAGCACTTCCTGACTATAATCCTGTTTCTTCAGCATTCGGCGCAGGTCTTCCAAGGGTTCGGAGTTCTCTAGAAACGTCATCAGCCCCAGGTTCTTGGCGTGGGCCAGCTCCGGAATGCGCATGTTGATATAGGCGAGTTTTTCCGGGGTTGGCTCGAAGATCACTCCGGCCAGATCCACGTTGTCCAGACCCGTACCGTCCAGCTTGTTGGCGAACAGATTGGTGCCACGCAGCACCGCGCCCGTCAGATTCACCCCGCTGAGGTCGGATTCGACCAGAAAGGCCTCGGAAAAATCCACTCCGAACAACTGCGCTCCGCTCAGGTTGGCATTGTTGATCCGGGCACGCCGCAGATCGCCTTTGAACAATTGCGCGCCGGAAAGATTGGCCCTGTGCAAATCGGCACCGGACAATACAGCCTGCGACAAATCCGCGTTGGTGAGGTTCGCCCCAATGAGATTGGCTTCCGTCAGGTCGGCACCGATCAGGTTGGCTTCGCTCAGGTCGGCGCCGATCAGGTTGGCTCCCCGCAGATTGGCCCCGCGCAGGTGCGCGCCGCTCAGGTCAGCATTGGTAAGCACCGCCTGGGAGAGATTGGCATCGGTGAGCTGCGCCTTTTTGAGGCGCGCGTTTTCCAGGTTGGCCCCGCTCAAGTCGGCCTGCACGAGCAGGGTGTGGCTGAGATCTGCGCCCGCCAGCTTCGCGCCGTTTAGCGCACTTGCCGATAAATCGCTGGCGGTCAGTATGGCGCCTGGCGCGTTGAGACCCCTCAGATCGGATCCTCTCAGCACGATTCGCCGCGGGTCCGTGCGGCTGGCAGGCGACAGGAAGTCCAAACCCACCAGGTCCAACACCAAAGGATCGCCCAGTCCGGTCAACCAAGCCTGGTGAGCGGCGAGCGCCTCCTCCCAGTTGAAGTCCGGCCGCGGAGCCCCGGCCTTTTGTCCCGCCGCTTCCTGCGCGGCGACCGGGCCGGCAAGGAGGGCAATCGTGGCCAATTGCCATGCGGCGATGACGTGCAAGCGCGCATTCATGGACCGCTCCTCTCCCAAGCCCGTCGGAACCGCATATCCTCGCGACGGTTCAATAAAATTATCTGCCGTAATGTAACTGAAAATTGGCAAAAATAAATCCGCGCTGCCGGCGAAACGGCAGACTGCTGCGAAAATTGGCGCCAGCGGTCATTGCCGTACCCGCGAAGCTCGCCGTCGGCGTACCGCAGCGGTGCAGAGGTTCAGGGGTGATCCGCATTGACTGGCCCAGCGCCCAGGTGGCAGCAACGCAGGTACGTGCAATGCCATTCGGACGCCCGTTTCCAGTCACGAATGCGCCGATAGCCGGTTGCGCTTGCATTTATTCACCCTGGCCTACAACCTGGATAAGTTTCTACGGCGCCGGTTGCCCCGCTCGATCAGCCATGGATCCTCACGCACCTCGCAAGCCAGATTCATCAAGGTCTACGCGAAAGAGATCCGTCATGCCCGCTATACCTGCTGCCGGATGGCAAAGGTGTGAATACCCGAAATTCCGTTCGCGGCCATCTCGAGGCGTCTTCACCGGGTGATGCAACCGGGGCCGCTGCAACCACGGTCAAGCGAGGGAATGCGATCGACGGCCGGTTTGATGTGGATTCCGCTTCCAAAATCGTAGTATTGGAGGTCGGGGGATTCGCCAATTTGCATAGTACGAAACATATTACGCAAACCGTAAGAGGATGTTGTCGTGCGACGAAGTATGATCAGAAAGATACGCCAGGCCAGTTGGCGGACGTTGGTGGGCATCGCCGTGTGCATCGGGGCCCTGGTGCTGGCGCGACCGACGTTCGATTTCTGGCTGAGCGGCCTGCCGCTGATAATTGTCGGGGAATCGATCCGGCTATGGGGCGCTGGTCATCTGGTGAAAACCAGCGAGCTTATCGTCAGTGGTCCCTATGCCTACGTTCAGCACCCGCTTTATCTGGGAACCGGCTTCATCCTCACCGGCCTGTTGATTATGGGCCGTGCGCCATGGCAGCTGGCCGCGGTCGTGC
>JACZVE010000330.1 GCA_022572825.1 SAR324 cluster bacterium | reverse complement strand
GGAAGCAGCGCGCGACTCGCAAGCGCTGCCGCCCCCTGGACCCCGAAAAAGTGCTATATAAACAACTTACTAAGAATTACGATGAAATATCTCAACCTCAGTATTCGGGGGGCGCGGGGGGACTAGTTCCTCCGCATTTGCTTTGCTTCGGATAAATCACAGCTCTTCTATTAAACTAATCTTAAAAGTAGTAGCTGAGGCCCAGCAAGCCCTCCCGGTAATCTTCCACGCCGCTCCAGTCCAGATGGAGCTCCAGGTTTGTGCTCAGGTTGAAGCGCTGCCGTAGCGCCGCCGTGCCCACCTCTCCCGACTGCCCTTCCGTATAGCGCGTCCAGGAGCCGAACAAGCCGATCCGCCACCAGCCGGCCAGATGCACCAGCAGGCCGGCGCTGGCACCAAAACCGGCCCGGTGCCGGGATTGAAACTCCCTGTCGAATTCCAGACTGCCCTCCAGCAGGGCAAAGTAGACTTCCCTGCGGTGCAGCCGGGATGCCAGAGCGATGCCGACGCCCGGATTGAAGAAGAACGGGGTGCATTGCTCGCAGCCGATGTCGCGGTTGCGCTGCCAGCCGATCGCTATCTTCCAGGAAGGCTGGCGTATCAGGGAGGTGAAGGGAACCAAGGAGATGATGTCCAACAGGGCGAAGCGCTCCAGACGCCATTCCTCCGGCTCCTCCTCGTAACGCACCCGCAGGTGGGCGAGATTGATCTGCGAGTTGGGTGCGTAGCCCTCGTCCCTGGAGAGCAGATCGTGAAAGAGGGGCTGAATGGACAGTTCCGCAAAGGGTTGGTTTTGCCGTTGCGACCCGCCGTCTGCGCCAGCTCCGTCCGCCGAGACGCCGCCGGTGCGGGAAGCTCCGCCGAATATCCCGACGCGGGCGCTGCGATGGCCCTTTTCCGGCGGCGCGGTGCGGGGGGCAAAGTCGGGAGGAGGCCCGGCTTCGGTCAGTTCGCTGCGCCGCAGCAGAAGCTGACGCTGTCTGGCCTTGCGCTCCCGGTCGTCCGCCGATCCCCCGGCCAGCTTGTACTGGTTATAGTTGATGGCCGCATCCATGACGAGCGCCCTGCGCGGCGCAGGCAGGGCATTGAGCTCGGCGGAATCCGCGGCGGCGGGACTTTCAATCAGGCGATGAACGAGCGCCCGCTCCGGGGGCGTCAGGTCGTCCATTTTCTGCGCAAGCTGACTGCTCTGCGAGGGGCGGTAGATGACCTCGCTCACCAGCCCCGGCACCTCGAACACCTGCCGGGCGGTATCCGCGGGAAGGGTCCACATTCCGTACGCATCGGTGAGCCGCAGGTTGGGGTCCGCCACCTCCAGCAGGGTGAGCAGGTGATAGGAACAGTTCTGCTTGAAAAAATAATAATCGAAAGAGGTACTGCCCAGCTCCCAGGTATGCATGAGCATGTAATCCAACTGCTCCGGCGAGAAGTTGAGGCGATACTCCCACATGTCCCTGCTTTCGACGTCGTTGTATTCCTTCACCTTCAAATAGTAGGGCATCATGGAGAAGTACCCTTGATACCCGCCCAAGAGGCCCCGCAGGGCGAAGGTGATCGCGCCGTCGTCGGGCGGTACGGCCGCGGCGTAGTTCACCGCGTAATCCAGCAGCCTTGCATCTTCGGGGCGCCCTTTCTTGTTGTAACGCAGCAGGGTATGCCCGAACATGCTGGCGGGGTTGTTGATATAGTAGGAGGAAAAGATCAGGCTGACCGATTCGGGGTCGATGCGTCTTCGCCAGCGCTCGAACCGATCGCACGGCAGGCGCGGAAGGCGGGATGGATCGAATCGGAGCCGGCTTTCCAGCCAGCGGAAGCGGGCGGGAAACGTGCATTGGGGCGTCATCTTGGCCGGCTCGATCGGTTCCCGCGAATAGAAGCTGGCCAAGGTCGCCTCCAGTTCGGCCTGCGGGTCGGTTTTGCCGTCGGCGGCAAAGAAAAATCCGGCACCCTCCCCATCGGAGGTATAGCCGGATCCCACCAGATCGGAGCGATAGTGCAGCAGCAGGTGCCAGAAGCGCTCCTCCCACAGCCGCATTTCCCGTGCGCGGGCATTCAGCTCGTCCAGATAAGCCCGCCGCTCCGCGCTTAGCTCTTCCAGCGCCATTGCGGGCGGCACGAGAAAGACGGCAAATATCGCCGCTAAACACAGCCATAAACGCGATTTCACGGGGTCGTGGATGGGACGGAAACGGCAGCGGCTGCTCACGGTTGCGGGCGTCGACGCGCGCTACTCGTTCTATGTGAGGGATACCTCACGCCAGATGTGCGCAAGGCGGCATGGCGTTCTCGCTACGGGAAATCTCGCAGGTAAGGTCGCGCGGCGGTCCGAGGATGCCTGTCCGGCGATCGCCGCCGCGCCCCGTTCGCCCAGCGCATTATCGCCGGCAACCTGCCAGTGCCGCCGGGCCGGAGGTGTACGTCGGCAGCGATAAGGGCGTCCATTCTGTGCGGCACGGATCGTAGGACGGGCATCCGGCCTGTGTTGCCAGTAGGCGATCACCCGCTCGTAGAGGCAGATTCGGGGGAATCTTTCGAACGGATCGACGCACCCGGCAAACCGATTACACGTTACTGGACGCCCATGGCCATTGGGAATTTGACCGCACTGGCTCTCAGGTCAAATCTCCACGGCTAGGAAATGCGGGTGCAGGCACTGGCCAGCGTCGCATCCTGCGCCATGGCAGCCTTCAGGCCGACGATCCAGCGCTTGGCGTCCATTTCCGGCGCGCTGAACAGCTCACGGTACTTTTCCTGTGACATGCGGGCGAAAGTCTCCTGGGTGGCCGCGGGGCAACCCATCAGATCGGCCATCGCACTGACGTATTGGCCTTGGCCTTGCGCCATTTCCCCGGAAAGATTCTCGTAGTTCATGGCCACGAAGTGCTCTTGCACCATCTCGTTCATGACCGTATCGGACGCATCGCAGTTGGAGGTTCCGCTCGTGATCCCGAAGGTATTGTTCCCCAAAGTACCGTTGGTCGTCACGGCAATGACGTTCATTACCAGACCCGATTGGCCCTCGAAGATGATTGACCCCAGGCCACAGCCGGCCGAATTGCCGGCGAACGCCGCGGGCACTGCAAGCAGGGTTAAAGCTGCTGTTAGGATGACCAGCTTCTTCATGTTGTTTCTCCTTAGAATTTTCTGCGGCGAACGCAGTGCGAAATGATTGCCTCCGGAACTCGACCGAACCGGTTCAGGCAGATTCCCCCGATCAGCATAAGCAAAGCCCCTCTTACGTATTTCAATCGTGCGCACATTGTCAAAGGTATAATGGAGCAAAATTTCCCAGGTGAATTGCGGATCTGCCCGGCGAAACTCACCATTCCCTATGTGATAACAGCAAGTTGCGGTGAAAAATCAATTTGCAGGATGAAAAACGTGGCGGGTGACGGGCACGGGGAAGCTTATGGGATCAGTTTCGACAATTCGGTAATGATCGGATTTTACAGTGAAAATGGCACCAGTAGCGCGGGGGTTGTTCGCCTTACGGGAATTGGGTGAATCGTCGGGCTCGACCGGAATTCTCGCGGATGCTTCTTGTGACCACGCCTTTCCTGTCAGGGCTTTGCCGATAACCAGGTGCGCTTGGAGTTGTTCGCTCTGGTCAATCAGCTTAGGCACTTTCTACGTCGCCTCGCCTGGCTCCCGATCGGTCAGCCATGGGTCATTATGCGATCTGCAGGTCGGGTTGACCAAGATCGGCGGGGAGGTGGTCAAGCATGCCCGGCCCACCTGCTTCCGAATAGCCGAAGTGCCAAAGCCCTTCAATGCGCTCGCGGCCCTGCCCAGGCGCGTTTGCCGATTGCTACAGTACCCGCCCGTGCGGTAAGAATCGGGCCAGCACGTGAATCCTATAGCTGTCTCTGGTAGAGCATGGGGCGACCAGGCCAACAATACGGAAGGCGGCGGATGAATCCCCTCGGCGGCATCCACCTAGCCGCGTGGCGGTCACCACGCTGATCCATGCCTCCCGCAGCCTATTGTGTCGATGGCCCGCATTGGCTTCAATTTGGAAGGAGAAAAAAATGAACACGATATATTATCGCATCTCTATCGTTTTCACCGCGATTTTCATCATTGCTGGATGCAGTGCCGCAAAATTGGAGGGCCTCCCGGAGGAAACAGGGCTATTGATCCTTGATGGTGCAGCAGTGGGGGACAGTATTTTTCAAGCAGTACAATTGGCGGGGGAACTGGAAGGCAGCCCAATAATCAAAGGGCAAATTACCCAAATTTCATCGACCAGTAACGAAATTTT
>JACZVE010000329.1 GCA_022572825.1 SAR324 cluster bacterium | reverse complement strand
GATCACCTCAGCAAGGGCTGGCCGATGGGGATTGGTTATCATCGTGTAATCTTCTCAAGCGGGAGACTCTACTGGGTAGGCGACCCCAACACACAACGAGCCCACGTCAAGGGCAAGAACCACCTCTACGAGGGCATCGTGATCATCGGTGACTACACCTCCAGCACCCCCACTGAGGCAGCTCAGGACGCGGTACGTGAGGCGCTGGAACTCTCCGGCCTCCCGCTCGTGGGCGGGCACAGGGAAGTGCAGCCCGGCAAGGGTATCTGCCCTGGCTTCTGGGAGTATGAGTCGCTGGGGCTGGGGGCACCCGAACCCCTCGGCTACATCCCCGGCATCATCAAGGGCGCGCACGCGGGCACCGGCCTGGGGCATCGGTTTCTGCGCCACATCGAGCGCACGACGCTTTTGCTGCTGCTGATCGACTGCACGCTGGAAGCCGGGCAGGCCGTGTCCGCATACGACACGCTGCTGGAGGAAATGGGCCTGTTCTCTGCACTGCTGCCGGAAAAGCCGCGCGCCGTCGCCCTGACCAAGCTGGATCTGAATCCCGGGCAAGCCCACCTCCGCACACTGCGGGATGCGCTGGAGCGGCGGAGCGAACGGGTCTTCGCCGTATCCGCCGTCAGCGGCGCGGGGCTGGCCGAGCTGCTGCGTTATCTGGCGGGTCAGGTGTTCGCCGGGCGCGAGGCCAAGCCGGCTACGGCTCCGGCGCCTCGTAGCGGCGCCTCCACTCCGCATAGCTGAGCCCTTCGGCCTCCGCCAGGTAGCGGCGGTATCGCCTCAGGGTGACGTAGGTGAACGGATAGGAGAGCGTGCCAAGGGGTACGGCGTAAACCAGGCTGCCCAACGCGATCGGCCAGCCGAACTCCACCAGCAGCACCGAGGTGCCGTAGAACAGCCAGCGGAACCAATTCAGCTCCTCCCCGGCGCTCATCGCCACCACGGCGGCCTGGAACGTCTGGAAGCTCATCTCGGCGACCGGGTATCCCAGCAATATCCGGAACCAATCGCCCGTCATGAGGAACAGGTAATACAACGGAATCATCGTTATGGGATTGGATATCCACACCATCGCCACGGCGATGGTGAAATTGAAGCGAAAGCGAAAGACGTAACGGCACAGGAACCAGATCATCGTCACCAAGTACATCTGAAAGCCGACCGTGGGGGTCAACCCCACGAGCACGCCCACGCTCGCGCCCCGCGCGACCAACGGAAGCGGGTCATGGGTCTGCAGGAACGGCAGGATCAGGTGAACGTGGACGGTACGGAAGAACCGTTGCAGCCAGCCGTACGCACTGGAGGGCGCCGACTCGCTCATGCAGTCAATTGTTCCAGGTAGGAATCGATCACGACCGGCGCTCGTTGCACGGCCAGGGGCAGCTTGCCGACGTCCTTGGCGCCCGCCGTCGCCATGTGTGGAGGGCCACCGCCCCGGCCATCGGCCACTTCGGCCACCTTGTTGACGATGTCGCCGGCCTTCACGTTGTCCCGCACCAGATCGTCGGAGACCACGCAGACCAGGGAGGCCTTTCCGTTGATCACCGAGCCGATCACGGCCACGCCGTGCTCCATCTTGCGGCGCAGCTCGTCGGCCAGCGCCCGCAGGTCGTTCATGGATGCGGCCTCCACCTCGCTGGCGAGAATGTTGACACCGCGCACCCGGGTAGCCCGCTTCAGCAAATCGGCCGCACCTTGGGCCAGGTCGCCCTTGCGCGCGGACCTCAGCTCGCGCTCCAGCCTGCGCCGGTTGTCCAGCAACTGCTCCAGGCGGGCGGACAATTCTTCGGCGGGTGCGTTGAGCATTTGACGGAACCGCTCGACCAGTTGCGACGATTCGCGCAGGTGGGCCTCGGCGGCCTCCCCGGACAGGGCCACGATGCGCCGCACACCGGTGGCGATGCTGCTCTCCGAGACGATCTTGAAGATCCCGATGTCCCCCGAGGCGCGGACGTGACAGCCGCCGCACAGCTCGGAGGAGAATTCCGGCACCTGCACGACGCGCACGCGGTCGCCGTACTTCTCGCCGAACAGCGCGATGATGCCGGCGTCCACCGCCTCATCGAAGCCGGTGTGATAGACGTTCAACGGGATGTTTTGCCGGATGACCTGGTTGACCCGCTTTTCGATGGTCTCGAGCTGCTCGTCGCCGGGTTTTTCGAAGTGGGTGAAGTCGAAGCGCAGATAATCGGGATGCACCACCGAGCCGGCCTGATTGACGTGGCTGCCCAGCACTTGGCGCAGCGCTGCGTGCAGCAGGTGCGTGGCCGTATGATTGAGGGTCGTGCGCTCGCGGCGCTCCGCGTCCACCTTGGCGCAAAGCGGCCGGGCATCCGGCAGGGCGGCGGTGCGGTGGGGCTCGGCCTGCTCGCAGATATGCACGATGCGGTCGCCGTCGTGCTGTACATCCACGACATTCCACTGGCCGGCCTCTCCGCCCAGGGTGCCCTGGTCGCCGACCTGGCCGCCGCTCTCGGCGTAGAACGGCGTGCGGTCCAGCACGATCAGCACCCGCCGCGTGCCGCCTTCCGCCTCGCTCAGGCGGTAGCTGCGCACGGTGGCCTGCGCTTCCAACTGCTCGTAGCCGACGAACTGCGAATGGGGGCCTTCGCTGACGGTGTGCCACTGGCCATCCGCCTCGGCAAAGGCGCCGGCGGCCTTGCCCTTGGCGCGCTGTTCTTCCATCAAGCGCTCGAAGCCCTCCATGTCCGTGTCGAAGCCACGCTCCTCGGCCATCAGCCGCGTCAAATCGACGGGAAAGCCGTAGGTGTCGTACAGCTTGAAGACTTCTTCACCTGGGAAAATTAATCTTTCTCCCGGTTGCGGTATTGGCTGCACTAATTGTTCGCCCCCTCTTCCGGGAACATAAGTACTATACCCAGGAGTTAATCTTTTTATGACGTTATCGAATCGCTCGATTCCCCGGTCCAGGGTCTGGGCGAAGCTCTCCTCCTCGGCCTTGATGACGCGCGCGGCATGGTCTGCCCGCGCCCGCAATTCGGGAAAGGCATCGCCCATGGACTCGGCCAGGGCGGGCACCAGGCGGTGGATGAACGGCTCGTCCATGCCCAGCACCTTGCCGAAGCGGGCCGCCCGGCGCAGCATGCGGCGCAGCACGTAGCCGCGCCCCTCGTTGGACGGCAGCGCCCCATCGGCGATGGCGAAGGTGAGCGAGCGGAGGTGATCGGCGATCACGCGGAACGCCACGCCCGCCTCGCCGGGTCCGTCCTTGGCACCGGTCACCTCCGAGACGGCCTGCAGCAAAGGGGTGAACAGATCGCTGTCGTAATTGGAATGCTTGCCCTGCAGCACGCGCACGATGCGTTCCAGCCCCATTCCAGTATCCACGTGCTTGCTCGGCAGCGTTTCCAGCGAGCCGTCACCGTGCCGGTTGAACTGGATGAACACCAGGTTCCACAGCTCGATGAAGCGCCAGCAGCCCTCCTTGTTGACCCCGCACGTGTGGCGGCCGGCCGTTCCCTGCGGACAGGTGCCCTCGCCCAGGTCATAGTGCATTTCGGAGCAAGGGCCACAGGGACCGTTTTCGCCCATCTCCCAGAAGTTGTCCTGCTTACCGAAGCGCAGCACGCGCTCCGGCGGGAGGGGGGCAACCTCGCTCCAGAGCGCCTCGGCCTCCAGATCGGGCTCCAGATTGTCCCCCGGGCTGCCGGCGAAGACGGTGGCGTACATGCGTTGCGGATCCAGGCCCCAGCGCTCCACGAGCAGCTCCCACGCCCAGGCGATGGCCTCGCGCTTGAAGTAGTCGCCGAAGGACCAGTTGCCCAGCATCTCGAAGAACGTGTGATGATAGTTGTCGCGCCCCACGTCCTCCAGGTCGTTGTGCTTGCCGCTGGCGCGGATACATTTCTGCGAATTGACAGCGCGGGTGTAATCCCGGGAGCCTTTGCCCAGGAAGATGTCCTTGAACTGGTTCATCCCCGCGTTGGTAAACAGCAAGGTGGGATCGTCCTGCGGCACGACGGGAGAAGAGCGCACGAAGCGGTGGCCCTTGCCCTCGAAGAAGGCAATGAATTCCTGGCGGATGTCGCCGCCCGCCTTGAACGTGGCGCGGGCAGCCCTGGCGGTCCTCACGTTTGCCATGAAAGCAATCCAGGGGGCAGGGGTTCGACGATTGCGAGGGCTTGCTGAATCTACGTCGCAGCAGGCTTTCCGGGCGCGGCGGGTCGTGTTAACTGCGTGTTTTAACTACGAATAACCAGCGGGGAACGGTACACGCGGAGATACCGCGAAGCCCCGTCACCGCTCAC
>JACZVE010000328.1 GCA_022572825.1 SAR324 cluster bacterium | reverse complement strand
ACAGATGCCGGTTGATGGAGCGCGGCTTGAGGCGCTTGGCCAGATGGACCTGATAAGCGAGAATGCTGTCCGAATCCAGGTTCTGTATCTTGGGGAGCGTGGCGAGATCCTGTTCCTCCAGCCAGCTTTTGAATTGCATCAAGTCCAGGCGGTGGTTCTGGACGCTGCTCTGGGAATAATTCTTCAGGTGCAACTGCGCCGTGAACTGAAGGACGAGGCGGTTCATACGGGTCCCGGAGCCGATTGGTCGGAGTGTCTCGGCCCTAAAGATTCCCTGCATGAATAAAGGAGTTGAACGGTTTTAGCCCATTATCACTTTTACCCCGCAAAGCCCAGACTCTCTCCGAAGATTCGCTTTTTTCGTTCCTATCGCGATGTGAGATGTGCGATCCCAACACCTACGCCAGCCGGCGCGCGCCGAGGAGACGCAAAGCGCCCGATTGGGCCTCAGCCCGTGCCCAAGCTCTTCAAGGGGGTGTTGGTAGAGAAGGCCAGCCGGCGGGCCTGGAGTAACGCCGGATCGAGGCCGATTGGCGCCGATAGAGGAACTTGGAATTATTTTATCCGTGTTTATCTGCGTGCATCTGCGGCTGGATCTCACAATCCGGTGCTATGGCCTCAGGACGCGGTGCAGGTCCAGGGAGGGCGGGGGCACCTCGGTCTGGGTGAGCAGGTCGTGCACCTGGCCGCGGTGATGGGTCTGATGGTTGAAAAAGTGCGCGACCAGCAGCGGCACGGGGTCGTCGCAGGGTTTGCCCGCACTGTTGACGTAGCGGATGGAGCCGGCCAGAAAGGCCTCGGTCAGTCCGTCCGCGAAGGCATCGATGCGCGCATCTTCCGTGCGCCGCGCGGCGAGCAGCACCTCGAACTCCTCGTACAGCACGGCGTCCAGTCCGGTGGAGGGCGCCTGTTGCCCGGCAAAGCGGGCCAGCCAGATGCGGTCGCCGAGGAGGATGTGGTTGAGCGTGCCGTGAATGCTCGTAAAGAAAGCTTGCCGCCGCTGCTTGCGCTCAGAGTCGGAAAGCCGCGCGCAGGCGGCGTAGAGCTTCTCGTTGGCGAGCGCGTTGTAGCGGGCCAGCATCTGGAAGTGTGAGATGAGCGGATGGGTCATCCGTTCGCTTCGCGGCAAGTTGAGAGGCCGCGCGGCGCGGCGCTGTCATCCAGCATGCGGTCTTCCAGCATGCGCTGCCGCGTGCGCCCTTTGAGATAGCGCAGGGGGAGCGCTGCCGGATTCGCGGCGCTTGCTGGAGGCGGCGCGGCCTTCCCACCATCAGCCGGCAGCCGGCCCGCCAGGGGATTCCAGGTACGATGGCCGGTATCGCTCGCGATGCGAAGCGGCTTGAGGATGTGCGCGTCCCGCTTTGCGTTGTACACGCACATGGAGAGCGGACCGTCTGCCGTGGCCGCCATGAAGACGCACGTCTCGCAGCGCTCCTTCTCCAGTCTGGCGGCATCCATGAAATTGTGAATGAAGAAGGTGAGCTTGTTGACCCTGCCGCGGGCCTCGACCACGTCGCGCCTCATGGCCCACAGCTTGCGGCCGAGGAATGCGGCACATTGCCCCCAGTAGTCCGGATGGGCCAACACGGCATGCAGGAGTGAGCCGATCGCCTTCCAGCGGTGCCGGCGATCCAGGTCGCAAGCCGCGGTGCGCTGCAGAATCCCCATGGCGAATGCCGGATCGTCGAACAGGTTGTAGAGGTTGCCGTTGGCCTCCAGGCAGATCGCGGTACGATTGCAGCGGGGATGGCCGACCAGCGGCACGTCGAAATTCAATTCGACGCCGGCCCCTTCGCTGATCTGCCCAGCCACGGACTCCGGGTTTATCCGCTGCGCCCGGCCCCGGAGAACTCCGCGGCCCGTATCTGCCTGGAGCTGAAATGAAGCCAGCCGCACCACATCCGCGTTGGCGCGGAAGAATCGCACGATCTCCGGGATGTCGGCGAAGTTGCCGGCGAACACCGTCGTGTTGAAGTACACCGCCAGAGGCAGGCCGCGAGCGCGTTCGATATACGCCCGGCGCACCGCGTTCAGCTCCCGCTCGCGGCGGTAACCCCCGCGGCCCTGGGTCATGTCCACGTGAAAAGCCACGTCCACCAGGCCGTTGTCACATAGGAGGGAGAGCAGCTCGCGGGTCGCCTTGATGCCGTTGGTGAACAGGCAGGGCCGCATGCCCATCTCGCGGATGCGTCGCACGATCTTCACCAGCTCGCCGCGCTCCCTCAGCGTGGGATCGCCGCCGGTGACCTGCACGTTCGTGTTTGGGCCATAGTGCCGGTAGATCATGTCGATGCGGCGGAATACCTCTTCCAGGGGAAGGTCCCGCACGGCCTCGGAGTATTCGGACAGGTAGCAGAGCGAGCAATCCAGATTGCAGCGCTGGGTGATCTCCAGGGAGACGCACCCAATCGGCCAGTGCCTGCCCGCCAGCTGCCGCCCGTTCCACAGCCCCGCATCCTTCAGCCGCGCGATGAGCGGTTCGGAGCGCCGGTGCGGGGGAGGAATTTCACGCGCCGGTTGCCAGGCCGCAAGCTCCGCGGGGGTCAGGTAATCTTGCCGCTGCATGGTGCCCCTGGCCTTATCGGTAGTGGAATCATCCCCGACCTCTCTCCACTCCGTGAGGGGGGTGCCTTGCACCTACGATTAATGCGCCTCCGGTTTAATCCCTGCCGGCGGCTCCCCCTCTCACGGAGTGGGGAAGGGGGCTGGGGGTGAGGCTTCACGAATAACGACACACACTCACGCGCGACCTTTCCCGGTGGCTTTCCAAGCCAAGCGGATAGGCGTATATACGAATTCCCGCGCAAAGGAAACCCGGGTGCTGCGTGCCTTCCATGAGAAGGCCTTTGTCAATCCGCCGCGGCGGCGCCTGGCACCTCAGGGGCGCAGTCGATTGACAGTGTTTGGCAGCAAGTTGGTTTTAGTCAATCGCCACCTTCACTCCGCGGTGGCGGCATCGTTGAGCCGCCAGTGGTATGCGTAGCCGCTAATCTCGTGCACATCCTCCAATTGAGCCGCCAACTCGCCGCCGGCGTATCGCCTCAGGTGTGCCAGCACGTCGCCGGGGCCCGCGCCGAAATCGGCGGAAAACCAGTTGTAGATGCTGGAAACGATCAGCCGTCCTTCTTCCAGACGAACGCCGCGCGGGTCGTTGATGTACTCGCGGGCCGCGGCATCCAGCAGCCGCTCGCGGTTCGCGAGGGTGATCGCGGTTCTCGGCAGGTTGGGGCAGCCCACCGAGGCGCAGCTGAGGACGTAGTGCATGCGCGGGTCGGCCCAGATGGGCCTGAGGATGCGGTGTTCGATATCGTTGAGACTGATCGGGTGGCCCTCCACCGTGGCCAGCTTCTTCTCCCAGGGCCCCCGGCTGAACCAGCCGGGGGACCCCCCGATATCCCAGATGCTGTCCACTGGATAATGGGCCAGCACCAAGCTCACCGCGAGTGCGTTGTAATAATTGACCCAATAGGCGAACTGCTCGTCCGGGCCGTAGCGACTGATGGGCGTCGAGGCCAAGGACTCGAGGTATGCCTCCAGGCGCGCCCGGTCAGCGGGGCTGACCCGCGCGTAGGCCACACGATGCACGCCCGCCGTGTCCGGCGCCACATAGGCGTCCAGGAAGCGCTGCCAGGGGCCGTGGTCGATGGTCGCGGTCGCGGAGACATCGTGCGCCTGCCAGCGCGCCCAAAGTTCAGCCTGCGGGGCGAGCAGCGCCTCGAGCCAGTCGGGGGCGGCCAGTGGCGACGGGACAGCCGTCGTCAACGCCAGCGGCAAAAGGACTACACGCCACATTAAAATTCGCAAGCTCGCTGCCATTGTCCGTTTTCGGTGGCTTCGTGGGGCAGGCCCGCGTGATGGTGCAAGGGCAGCATACCCTCGCCGTACGCTGGCTGAAAGGGCGGCAATACCCGCGTGCCGGCCGGAATTGCGGCGGCAAGTGCGACCCCGCCCGCATGCGCCCGGCGCCTGGCGGGTGTTCATACTAAACCGCTGATGCGGTTGGCGAAGCATGCCGCGGGGCGTCGGGCATGAATGTAACGGCGCTCACAGTACCGCTCACGCCGCCAGCCCTTCGGCCATCAGTTCGGCTTCCTCAAGCAGGGCCTCCGCGGCTTCGCTGGGCAGATGGCCTGCCAGGTCCAGTACGGTGTCTTCATTGGCGGCACGGACATCGTCCAACCACTCTATTGGCACGCCGTAGCCGAGGAGTGTGTCCTCCGAGACCCCTCGGAATAGAGGTGGCTTAGGTGGAGCCTCTTCTTCAACTTCAACATAT
>JACZVE010000023.1 GCA_022572825.1 SAR324 cluster bacterium | reverse complement strand
AGTCCGCGGCGGCGACTCACGCTTGGTGGAGGCGGTGACCCGTGAACAAACCGCGCTCCCCTGCCCCCGCCGAATACCCATGAACCGTGACCCCGAAAAGCGCCTGGCCGCCGAGGCCGCCGCGGCCCTGGTGGAATCCGGCATGACGATTGGACTGGGCACGGGAAGTACCGCGGCTTTCGCATTGCGCAGGTTGGGCGAACGCGTGCGGCAAGGGCTGAAGGTGCGCGGCGTTCCCACTTCCGAGGCCACGCGCCGGCTGGCCGAAGCCGAAGGCATTGCCCTCGCCAGCTTCGCCGAGGTGACGCAACTGGACCTCACCCTGGACGGCGCCGATGAGTTCGATCCGGATCTCAATCTCATCAAGGGTGGGGGCGGCGCGCTGTTCCGCGAGAAAATCGTCGCCGCGGCATCGCGGCGCCTGGTGATCTTTGCCGACAGTTCCAAGCGCGTGCCGCAACTGGGAGCATTTCCCCTGCCCGTGGAGGTCAACCCGTTCGGCTGGCAGGTCACCGCGGCGCGCATCGCGGCGCTGGGCGCCGACGTGAGCCTTCGCGGCGGCCCCGCTTCGCCTCTGCTCACCGACAATCACGGCTACGTGTTGGATTGCGGATTCGGGGCAATTTCCGATCCCGCCGCCTTGGAAGAACAATTGCGCGCCATCACGGGCGTCACGGTGACCGGCCTGTTCGTGGGCATGACGGATACCGTGCTGCTGGCCGAGGGCGACCGGGTAGAGACGCTGACTGTCAGCCGGTAGTGTTTCGAGTCAGAAGTTCGTTAATGCCAATTCAAGCCGATAAAGGGTGCATCGCGACTTACCCGAGCCGGTTTGGATCCGGATCCGTGCTGGGGCGGCCTTTGTGCTACCATCGTCGGCAACCGGTGGGAGCCATCTGGGGTACCCCGGCTGAAGCGAAACTGTAATGCGGGAGCGAGGTTATGACTGTGCATACGGGAGGTTGTCAGTGCGGCGCCGTTCGCTACGAGGTTGTTGGCGAACCCAGGCAGGTCATCGTTTGCCATTGCAGAGAATGCCAGCGGCAGTCGGGCAGCGCATTCGGCATGACGATGGTCGTTGACGAGGCGGCGCTGCGGATTGTGCAAGGCGAGCCGAAGACGTTTACCCGTAAGACGGACAGCGGTCGCGAACTGCTCTGTGTCTTTTGCCCACAGTGCGGGACCCGGATATACCACAAACCCCAGTATCGGCCTGGTACTATCTCGGTCAAACCCGGCACATTGGACGATACGAGCTGGCTGAAGCCAGGCACACATCTATGGACGGTCCGTAAGCAGGGGTGGGTCCACGTCCCTGATGATGTTGTTGTCCATGAGAAGCAGCCGTCCTGACGGCGACCGCGGGCTGGGGTCAGATCAGCACGTGTACCCGTTCCAGGAAGTCTCCCGGCAGCTTGGCTTGCAGGGTGTGACGGATCAGGTCCCGGTCGTAGCGCATGGAAAAATGCTTGAGCACGATATGCTCGTTGCGCAGCACGCCGGGGCAGTCGCGCAGAAATTGCACGAGATCGTCCACGTGCGTGTGTCCGCGCCGGCGTGCCATCTCCTGCTCACCGTCCAGCAGAAAGGTGACCTCCAAAAACAAAATGCGCGATTCGCCCACGTGCGGTTCCCGGTACAGCGTCTCGATGGTGCTGTCCCCGATGAACGTGAGGCGCGGCACCCACACCTCGTTCTCGAATTCCACCCCTTCCCGCCGCAATTGCGCCAACTCGTGGCCCGGCCGCCCCTGGAACTCCGGTTTGAGCTTTTTACGCACGTCGAGCAGCGTGTATCCCAGTGAGGGCACGGTGTGTCTGACTGGAAACGCCTTGGCGGCCAGCTGGCGATGCAGCCTGACCACATCACCGCCCTTCAATCCTTTCAGGCGGGGCGGGTTGAACTGGCCGGCCCGCACGCCTTCCAGCGTGCTCCAGGCTTCTGCCAGCGCCGTGAACCCCGCAACCGTCTCCTCCGGAACGTAATAGGTGGCCGGGGCCATCCCCATCAGGCGACGCAGTGAATCGTGCCGGAACAGGCAGCGCGTATGATCCCCGTGGGCATGGCTGACGAATACGCGCTCGATCGGCACTGCCTCCAGCGTGCAATCGCCCATGTCGAAGGCGCAGTTCAGCTCGGGCACCAGCACGTAGGTGGACAAGGCGGAGATGGAAAAGGCGATGATCGTTTCCTGCGGAAACTTAAGCTTGATGGGCAAGCCTGGATTGTGGTGCTTCGGGGGCATAACGCAGGAAAAGGAATGAATCGGGGCAAGCGGGCCCGGCCGTGCTCATGATTCCGCAAGGAATCAATCCTAACATCCACCGCGCGCCCCAGGCAAACCGGGGAGACATTGGCCCCGGCCCCGCCCAGCATGGATCGCCGGCCCGTGGCCACCGCGTGCGTGCCAAGCCGGTGCCGCGATGACGGCCGGTTGGTGTTTGGTGGGGGAAGGGGTCAAAGCGGCGGCCCGCCGGCCCCCTGATGGGCGCTAGTATTCGATGACCGCCTCGTAGGCCGCATGGAGGTGATTTCCGACCTTCGCACGGTACTCGTCCGGCTGGCGGGGCAATTCCCTGATCAGGCCGCCCTTCTCCGTGAACGTGCGGATGGCCTGCGCCACTTCCTCGCGGGTAATGCGCTCCCAGTCGCCTTGTTCGCGCATCTTGCCGACGAGAATGCGATTGCTGTGCTTCATGCGAACCTGCCGGATCAATAAATGTACCCTCCTGTCCCGCTTAAATAGAATATACGCTAAATTTATGCGTATTTCAAACGAATTCTCGACACTGCGATCGGCAGTCCCTGGCGTGGCCCGGTATGAACGATTCCCGAGGAGAATTTCCACGCGCCGAAGCAACGTGGCCGCCGCCGGATCGATATCCGCGCGGCTCGCGAAGGCGCCTTGCGCACCCGCCGCAAGGGAGGGTGGGTTCGGAGTTGGGGACGCGCGTCCGCGGGTACGCGCACCGCTCGAGCGGGCAGGGCGATTCCTCTCTGCATTACCGGGAATGCTGCCTGGTTCCTTATTTCCCGGCGGCGGATTCCGAGGTCAATCCCAGGGAGGCCAGCAACTGGTCCAGACGGGTGATATCGGCCGGCAGCAGCACGGTGGTCCTGGGGCTGCCCAGGAACGCGAGCTGACTGAGGTAGCGCTTGCTCAACTGCAGCCGCAGGGCATCCTCGCCACCCGGGCAATTGATCGCCTCGGCGAGCAGTCGGATGGATTCAGCGGTGGCGTCTGCAATGGCGACAATCTCCTCCGCCTTGCCCTCCGCCTCGTTGATGCGGCGCTGCATTTCACCTTCGGATATATTGACCAGCTCCATCTTCGAACCCTCGGAGCGGTTGATTCGGCTCTGTTTCTCCCCTTCGGAGCGGGCGACGATGGCGCGGCCCTCTCTTTCGGCCGTCACCTGTTGTTCCATGGCGTTCTTTACCGTGGGAGGGGGAACGATGTTCTTGATCTCGTAGCGGTGGACCTTGATGCCCCATGCCGCGCCGGCGTCGGCAAGCACGTTCACGATCTTCGAACTGATCACGTCGCGCTCCTCGAAGGTACGGTCCAGATCCAGCGTGCCGATCACGGAGCGGGTCGTGGTTTGGGCGAGCTGGATGGCCGCGTAGCGATAATCGGTCACGCCGTAGCTGGCACTGACCGGCTCGATGACGCTGATGTAGATCACCCCATCCACCTCAACCTGTACATTGTCGCTGGTGAAACATTCCTGCGGGGGCACCGCGATGGATTCCTCCTTCAGGTCCTGAATGTAGGCAACGCGGTCGAAAAAGGGGATCAAGACATGAAAGCCCGGCCCCAATGTGGTGTGATACCGGCCCAGCCGCTCAACGATGTAGACCTTCATGGTGGGTACGATGCGAATGGAGCGGAAAAACTGAAGGATCACGATCATGAACAGGATTCCCCAAACAACAACATTGAAATAATCATAAATTCGGCTTGTTGCAAATTCAAACATCTTCCTCTCCCCTCACGGCACAGGACTCATCCGGCCCGATGGATTTCAAGCAAGACGTTTTCGCTGCGATATTCCCTGCGTTCCTGACTACAACGAGTCTCGAAAATGCCTCGCTCCACGGATGGTGCAATTCGTCATTCTGAGGGACGCGGCGCGGCCCGCAGAATCCATGCGCATTCAAAGCGTTAAGTTCCTTCGCTTCGCTCAGGATGACCTGTGGGAATCGGCATCGGCCCACCCGGGTATTATTCAGGCCACTTGTGGGATTTTCAGCGATCATCGCCGCGTTTCGTCCTGCGGGGTTATCGGGGTTGCGGGGATTTCTGCCGATACCCGGCTGATACCCTCGAAGAATCCCTTGATATTGGCCAGTTGGCTGGGAACAACGGAAACGTGGGCGGATTGCAGAATCTTACCCAGCTCCTCGATGAACTGATCCACGATCTGCATCTTGACGGCCAGGGGCCCGCCGGGTTTCTGAATCGCCTCGGAGATGCTCCGAATGCCGCGGGCAGTCGCATTGGCCACCAGGGAAATTTCCCTGGCCCGGCCGGTGGCCTCGTTGATCCGCTTTTGCTTTTCTCCCTCCGAGAGATTGACGGCTTCCTGGCGTTCGCCCTGGGAAAGGTTGATCAGGTTCTCCTTTTCGGCGGTGGCCATCGTGATTTCCGCGCGTTTGGTGCGCTCCGCCTCCATCTGCTTTTCCAGGGTTTCGATCACGCGCGGAGGGGGGCTAATGTTCCTGATCTCGTAGCGCAGCACCTTGATTCCCCAGGGATCCGACGCGCGGTCGATTTCCCGCACGATGTTCTCGTTGATGGAATCCCGTTCGGAAAAAGATTTATCCAGGCTGATCTTGCCGATCTCGGAGCGCATCGTGGTCTGCGCCAGGTTGACGGACGCGCGCTGGTAATCCTGTATTCCGTAGCTGGCCTTCTGCGGGTCCATCACCTTGAGATACACCAGGCCGTCCACATCGAGCTGAATATTATCGCGCGTGATACACGATTGCTGGGCAACGTCTATCACCTGCTCCCGCATTTCATGGCGGTAGGCCACGCGATCGATCAATGGGATCAGAAAGTGAAATCCCGGCTCCATAACCCCGCGGAATTTCCCTAAGCGCTCCTTCACCGCCGCCTCCCGCATGGGCACGATGACGATGGTCTTGACGATGATGAAGAGCACAATCAACACGAAAACGGTGAACGCAGTCGTCAGCATGATGCTATCCCCAAGTGTGCAGGCAATTGTCCAATCCCGGTGCATTGGCGCACCGCGGGTGCCGCGGCGCTCATCACTCCCCGGCGGGGCCTAATCCTCCTTCTCTACTCCTCCTTCTCGACGGCGTCGTCCAAGAGCAAATCTTCCGCGGCCTCGACGACCCATACAAGGTTCTCCCGGTGAGAGATCGTGGCTTTGCGGCCCTTGGGAATCGTACCCTGCAAGCTGGTGGCCGGCCAGCTGGACCCATGGAATGCTATGCGCCCGTTGCTATCCGTCGCATTTACCGTCTCGATAACGTCCACGACGGCTCCGAATGCCGCCAGGTCCTCATCCGGAGACTGGTAGCTGGTCTCGCCGGGCAATATCTTATTCACCAATCCTCGCAGAGCGATCAGCAGCGCCAGGGATAGCACAAACCAGACCGTGAACGCGCTCGTCCATTCTGCCAGCAGACCGAGCACGCGTGCCAGCCCAACCAGCACTGCACCCATGCCCAGGAAAACAACCACCCCACCGGGGATGACGATTTCCGCCAGCATCAGTGCCGCTCCGCCGATCAGCCAGGCCAGGGTGAATGCGTCAAACTCCATCCCGTCCGAACGGATACGTCTATCTGAGAAGAGCAGGAGCGAGAGGTTGAATCTATTACATTCCCGTGGCTGGGTCGACCAATATAAGTTGCCCGCTTTGTCCGTACGAGGAAACGCGCGACGCGCTTACCGGGCAACTGCCCGCAATTCGACAGGGCGAGTCCAGAACGAGCGCGCAATAAGCGCTGACCGCAGGGGAGCCGGACGGAAGGTGCCGGCGGAGGCCCTCCTGATGCAGGGTCGCCCGGACAGCAGGGGTGGGAGCGGCCGGTGCCGCTGGGACACCGGCCGCCGGAGGAAGGCTTACGCCCGGCCGTGGATGCGGGCCACCGCCTCGTCGGTGGTCCACACCGCGTTGGCGATGAAGCGGAAGTTGATTATGGCGGCCAGGTAGCCGTCGCCTTCGGGAATTTTTGCCGCCGCGGTAGCGTCGCGCACGACGGCTATCTCGAAGCCCTGCTCGAGCAGGTCGCGAAGGTGGGATTCCACGCACAGGTTGGCGGACATTCCGGCGAGGATGACCTGGTCGATGTGGTTCTTACGCAACTGCAACACCAGGTCGTTTTGTTGCGGGCCGTACACCTTGTGGGGCGAGACGACGATGGTCTTGCCGTCGTTGATGTACTTTTTGTACCGGGGCAGGAAATCCGCGCCCGAATTTTCGAAACCATCCAGGGACAAGGGGCCTTTCCGTTTGAACATGCCGATCTTGTGCATCAGCTTCTCCAGGCCGCCTTCGAATTTCCAGCCCTTGTCGGTGGGGAAGTACCAATGCGGAGAGATCACTACCAGCATGTTCGTTTGCTTGGCCGCCTGGAACAGGCGCTCGATGTTGGCCACGGTGTTGTGTTCCGTCACGCTTTCCCCCACCACGCCCCAGGTGACCCCTTTCGGGCTGAGAAAATCGATCTGCGGATCGGTCACCACCACGGCGGTGCGCGGGCGGTCCAGCACCATGTCCGCCGGCGGCAGCGCGGGCTTTGCCGGGTCCGCATAGTCGCTTTTGGCGGCTTGGGCAGTGCCGCCGGTCAGGCCCATCGCCGCCACCGCGGCGCCGGCGGCGAGCCCCGCTTTCAGAACATCGCGCCGGTGGGGATGAGGGTGCGGCCCGTGCTGATGGGCTTGTTCCGCAAGTTTATCATTGATTTGCTTGGACTTATCCATGACCTCCCCTCTCTTGCCGAGTTGAGATTCCATTTTGGAACAGATGTTCCAAAATAGGTGAAAACTATCCAAGCACAGATTCACCGCATTTGGTGGTAATAGATGTTACGGGTTGATCGCATTGGGCTGTTTATGATGACGCCGGCCTCTGCAGCGCCAGCATGGCCCCGTCGCGGATGCTTTCCAGCACCTCCTGGTTTCCGCCGGCACTTCCCCGCCCCGAACGACCCGCCTTCGCCTATCCGGATCATTCCAGCGGAGGTGGGTGGTAACTCCGCGGCAGACGCCGGCTGAACGCCATCAACACATCGATGGGCCGCACGCCCTGCGCTTCGGCCATCTCCGGCAGACCGATCGCCTCCGTGCCGGCCCCTCCCAATACCGAGACCTCTTCGCCCACGGCGGGGTGCTCGATTGCGCTGAGGTCGATCGTCGTGTGCTCCAGGGACACGCCGATGACGGGAACGCGCCGGCCCCGCAGCAATACGGCCGCCGTGCGTCCCTTGGCCGGATTGCGATAACCGTCGTTCAGGCCCAGGGGAACGACGCCGATCGTGCTGCCGCTCTCCAGGGGGTAGTATCCACCGACTCCCGCCGTCCATTGCCCTGCATGATGGCCCACATGGATGAGCTGGGCCTTGATCGAGCGCAGCACGGGGCGGAACGGAGCCGCATCGGCAATATCGGGCAGGACGGGCGAGATTCCATAGAGCAGGTGACCGGGGCACACCGCGCTGCAATGGTTCTTCAGTCCGGCGATGATGCCCGCGCTGGAGAGCGCCTGGGTCACGGGAATTTCCAGGCCGGAGGCGGCCAGGGTCGCCACCAGCTCATAAAACGCCGCGAGCCGTTGCCGCGCCCAGTCCCGCCCGGAGGCGTCCGAAAACGGCAGGTGGGTATAGAGCCCCTCGACGACGATATTCGGCAGTGCGGCCACCTCCTTGGCGAAATCTTCCGCCAACGCGAGCGGGACACCGAGCCGGCCCAAGCCGCAATCCACTTTGATGTAGACCGGCGCCGGCGCGACGCCCGAGGCGGATGCCGCCCGCGCCAGTTCCATGGTGTGCACCGTGGGGATGAGGGAATGCCGCTGCAATTCCCGCACACCCTCCGGCGTGCACCCGCCGAACATCAGGATCCGCGCATCGATACCCGCCTGGCGGATCGCGACGGCATCGGCGAATGAGCCGGTGGCCAAGGCGTAAACTCCCAGTCGGGTCAGCCTGCGGGCGACCTCGACGGCGCCATGGCCGTATCCATCGGCCTTGATCGAGGCGACGAGCTTGACATCCCGGCCGATGCGACGGCGAATCTCGTGGTAGTTGGCCTCCAGAGCCTCCAGGTCCAGCTCCATCCAGACAGGATGCGTGGGCGTCCAGGCTTTCATGGTGTCCTTTGCGGCTCTTGCGGCCTTTGCGCGAGAATTTTTTCGCGAATCCTCGCCAGTGCGACCTAATTGGAATTTCGAGGATAAACTACGAGCGAAAACTACGATATTTCTACGGGGAATGTCAGACGGAATTATGGCACGTAGTACTGGGTATTATTCCGGCCAAGCGCCTATGCTCTCCACGGGCAATGCAAGGGGAAACTTGGCAATGGGGAACGCGATGACACGAATCAGGGGCTTTCCGGGATGAATCTGTCAGGAGTGAAGGCGCTGACCTTCGATGTGTTCGGCACGGTGGTGGATTGGCGCGGCAGCATTATCGCCGACGCGACGGCCTTTGGCGAATCGAAAGGCGTCTCCGTGGATTGGGAGCGGTTCGTTGACGCCTGGAAGACCTGTTACAGACCGGGCATGCACCGCGTCAACACCGGTGAGGTTCCCTGGAGTACGGTCTATGCAATTTACCGCACCAAGCTCGAAGAACTTCTGGTCGAATTTGGCATCGCGGATTTGACCGAAGCGGAAAAGCATCATTTCAATCGCGCCTGGGAACGCCTCGATCCCTGGCCCGACTCGGTGCCGGCACTGACGCGGCTGAAGCGGAAATTCATCCTGTCCACGCTATCCAACGGGGATTTCGCGTGTCTGGTGAACATGGCCAAGCACGCCGGCTTGCCGTGGGACTGCATCATCGTGGCGGAGAACGCCCGGCGCTACAAGCCCGACCCCTCCGTCTATCGCCTGGCAATCCAGCTTTTGGGCTGCCGGCCGGAGGAGGTCATGATGGTGGCCGCGCATAACTACGACCTGGCGCACGCCGCCTCGCACGGCATGCGCACCGCCTTCCTGCCGCGACCGACCGAATATGGCGCGCGTCAGACGACCGACCTGCGCGCCGAGGGCGACTGGGACGTGATCGTCGATAATTTGGAGGAACTGGCACAGGCGCTGGGTACGTAGAAAAGATTGGAAACCACCGCCGGCGTCACATGCCCGCCGCGCTTTTGATATTGCCCACCAGACGCCTGTTGCCCAGCTTGTTCACCGGAGCGAAGCGCGGCTTCTTCAGCTTGACGGCCACCGGCGCCACCATCACCGGCAGCGCGCGGCGCACCACGGAAAAGGTTGCGGGCAGACGGCCGGTGGGCTGGCCGTCCAGGTCCAGATAAACCGGGCCGTCCAACGATATGGCCCGCACCTGTTCCAAGCTGTGCCAGTGGAACGGCGCGGAGCCGCGGAACGGGGGGAGCCACGAGCCGGCGAACCTCGGGATCACGCCCCACAGGCTCTCGGGGCGCAACCAGGCCAGCTCCAGGCGGCCGTCGGTGGGATCGGCCTGGGGGGCGATGCGGCCGAGGGCATGATAATAGCGCCCCCCCATGATCATGCCCAGCGCACACTTGCCCTCGTAGACGCTTGCGCCCATGCTCTCCAGGCGAACGCGCTGACCGTCGGACGAGACGGCATCGCTCAGCGCCGCAAGGATCGAGGGCAGCGACTGAAAAAGCGTCGTTTCCGGGTTGCGCCATTCCCGCGTGATCCGCCCGGTTACACCGAAGCTGGCGCCGTTGAGAAAGTACCGGACGATTCGGTTCCCTGAATCGTCGTAGCAATCGACCTGGCCCACGTCGAAGGGCATGGTGTGGCCGGCGCTGAGGATCTCCAGTTGGCGCGCCAGGTTGCGTGGCAGCTCCAGGGTGCGGCTCCACAAGTCGGGCCGCGAGAACGACAGGAAGCCGACCTTCAGGCGCTTGCGATGGCCCTCCGCCAGCCCCATCACGCCATTGACGACGCCGTGGGCCGTAGCGCTGTCTCCCACCGAAACGATTTTCTGATAGCCCTTCAGCGCGCTTTGCTTGGCGGCCAGGGCCGCCTCCTCGACGCTCTCGACGAGGGTCACCTCCGCCGGGGCCAACTCGCGCAGGCACACCCGCTGGCCGGCGATCCACTGCCGGCCGTCGCGACGATGGTTTCCATTGGGATTGAGAATGATGTTCGTGGCTTCCGTCATCTCATCAACCGGTCGGGTCGGTGTATGCCTCCTCTCCAGGATAGCGGATCGTGCGGATATTCGCCACGCCCGCGATGCCTGCGGCGATGGGCTCCAGGCGCGCGGGATCGCCGAGCAGCACGATGTGAAGCTGCTCGGGATGGTGGGATCGCCGTAACTCGTGCAGCAGCTTCTCCGGTGCCAGTGCGACGAGCTTGCGCCGGTTGGTGGCGTCGTCGTCCGTCGCGACGCCATGGAGGGCCTTCTCCACTTCGATAGCCAGCAGCTTTTGCGGTGTATCGCGAAGGAAAGGATGGGAGTTGATCAGCGAGGCCCTGGCCAGCTCCAGCTCTTCTGCCGTTACGCCCTTGTCGAAAAGTTCCTCGTAGAGCGAAATCACCAAGGGCACGGCCTCCGCGGTGTGCTCCACGGAGGGAAACGTGTACACGGTGAACGGCGCCGCGTGATTGCGCGGAACGCGGCCCGTCCCTGCCTCGTACCAGCAGCTGGCCCCATAGGACAGGCCCCGCTCGCCTCGGACCACGCGGAACAGCCGCGAGTTCATGTCGCCCCCGAAGCTCAGGGCAATCAGGCGGTGCAGGTGCCGGTCCGCATCGGTCTGCGCAACGGAAAACGCGCCGAGCACGACCTCGTCGGTCTTGGTGTTTTCGTCCGCCACAATGGTGACCTGCCGGCCCGCGGCCTGAGGCGGTGCGAAGCCGTCCCAGGGATAGGAGGCGCCCGGCGCGCTGCCTGCTTGCGAGGCTCCATCACCCGGGGGAGGCAGTGTGATGCGGGGCGACACGCGCGCCTCGACCTCGGCGCGGGGCAGATCGGACAGCACGGCCAATATGGGCTCGCCCCCGGCAAGCAATCGTTGATACTGTCGCTTCACGTCGTCCAGTCCGATCCTCCGCAGACCTTCCGCCAGACCGTCGGCAAGATAGCCCTGTGGACCGTTGCCGTACACCTCGTGCAGGTAGACCTCGTGCGCGCGCAACTGCTTGGACTCTTCCCGGTCGGCCAGCCAGGCGCTGGTCAGCTCCCCCTGGAGCTGCGCAAATTCAGCTGGGTCGAAGTTGGGTTGATGGACGCACAGAAGAAACAGCTCCAGCGCGGCGTGCAATTGGGAGGTAAGAACGGAAAGCCGCAAAACCGTGTGATCGCTGGCCAGTGCAAAGCCCGTCGTCGCGCCGAGCCGCTCCAGGCGGGCGCTCAGCACCTCGTTGCTCAGCCCGCCCGCGCCCATCAGCATCAGGCGCAGGGTCAGCCGGGACAGGCCACGCCGCTGAGGGGGGTCCAGACAGGCGCCCGTGCGCGGCATGATCAGGTTGATGTGGGTAAGCGGAAAGACGGGCGCCCGTTGATAAATCAGCTTCACGCCCCGACCCCATTGCCCGGCCGCTGGATCACCGTCAGCCGTGGCGCGCCCGAGACGTACTGCTCCAGCGCGGCCATCATGTCATCCCGCGAGACCCGCCCCAGGGCATCCAGCAGTTTTTCGCCGAAGCACGGGTCCCCACAGGCCACCGCGCACCCGCCCACTTGGCGCGCCAGGCTCATGTTGGTTCGCAGCCCGGAGTAGGCGGACAGCCGCACCTGGTTGCGTGCGCGCTCGATGGCCTCGGGGGCGATCCCTTCCCGGCGCAGCTCGGAGAGCACCCGCTCCACCGCTGCCTCGGCCCGCTCGGAGGCCACGCCGTGCTGGAGGGCCACATCGATCAGCAACAGGGCCGGTGAGGCGAGCATCATTTCCGCGTCCATCGTGAACGCGCCCGCCTGCGTGCCCAGCCCGGCCAACACGATGGCCCGGTGCAGGGGCGAGGAATGGCCGGCGGCCAGCACGGCGCACAGCAACACCAGGGCCGGCAGGTGCGCGTGGGTGAGGCCGGGTGCCCGCCACGCCAGCATCAGGTATTCGGTGGAGGTCTTCTCGTGGCGGATTTCGACGCGGCGGCTCTCTGCCCAGGGCGCGTCCGGCGGCAGAGCGGTCGGACGGGGCGCTCCGGGCTCGAGCGCGCCGTAGACGCGTTCCAGCTCCTCGAGCAGCGCGGCCTCGTCGAAGCCGCCCGCCACCACCACAACGGCCCGGTTGGGTGCGTAGTGCGCCTGATAGAATCGCCGGAAGTCCTCGTCGGTGAAGGCGCGTACCTGGTCCGTGTAGCCGATGACCGGGTGGCGGTACGGGTGCGCCGCGAAGGCCTCGGCCGTCAGCGTGTTCCATAGCTGCTCGGAGGGCATGTCCTTGTACATGTTCATCTCGCCCAGCACCGCGCCGCGCTCGATCTCGATCAGCTTCGAACTGAGGCGCAGGTTCACCATCCGGTCCGCCTCCAGAGCGATCACCCGCTCCAGGTTCGCCGCCGGCACGTTGATGTGATAGGCGGTGGTGTCGTAGGACGTAAAGGCATTCAGGCCCACCCCCCCGACCTCGGCCATGATGCGGTCGAAGTCCCCATCCTTCAACGTCGCGGTTTCCCGAAACATCATGTGCTCGAAAAAGTGGGCCAGGCCCCGCTCGCCGTCCCCTTCCGAAGCGCTGCCCACGGAATAATGGGTGAGGTACGCCGCCACGGGGCTGATCGGATTGTGCAATAGCAACGCTTCCAGCCCGTTGTCCATCCGGTAGTGGTTCAGCGGGTAGGCGCCCATGAAGGTGAGGGATTGCAGTCGCTCCACGCCATGCCTCTCGTGTGGGGGGTGCGGGCTTCCGGTGCGCGCGCGGCTGCGTGCCGGCAACGCCGCTACTCACTATCTTAGCGGAATTGCTGCGCGGGAAAAAGCACCGTGGGAAAAAGCGCGGAGGAAAAAAGCGTCGCGACTTCGCCGCGGCGGATTACGGCTGACGGGAGTGTGCGTGCAGCGGATGCTCGATCAGCGTGGCCAGCACCATGCCCTGTCGCGGAGCGTGTGCTCGCGGCGGTGGGGGACGTTTGGCCGTGCGCCGAGTGGCCCCCACCGCGAGGCGATTGGCGCGCAGATGTTCGAGGAACTCCCGCGCCAGCTCGCGATGGCAATGCTCGGTGAGGCAGTGGCAGGTCAGATGCAGCGCCCCTCCTGCCTCGGAGGCAGCGAGAAGCGTGAAAAAGCGCTCCGGTTCCGCCTTGAACCGGCTGCGCAGCAAATGCTTGTAGCGCAACCGAAAGAATGGCCAGCTGTATCGGCCGTTGAGCAAGGCCTCCAGCCAATGGCGGGGCGGCGAGAGTACATGAGCGGGATTCACGTACGGGCTGATACACTGCACCCGCGAAGGGGGCAATCCGCTGTGGTCGGCCTCCGTCTGTGACAGCGTCTGAATCATCGTTCGTCCTCGTCCCGGATCGATCTTCCGCGATCGGCGTCCATGCCGCTGAACCACATTGCTGTTAACCCACTGTAATCCGCCATGCGGCAATAGTCAAAGTATTTTTTGTTGGTTGTGGATTTCGCTCCGTCAGCCGTAAATCCAGCTACTCCGCGCCGCCGTTGATTGCTCTAAACGGTTAGACGGAAAAGGGCGTGCAATAGTTTCATGCCCCGCATCGTTACGCCGCATCGACTGCCGGGCGATTGACGGCCGGGCGAAAGGCCGCCTGTTGTCCTGGGGATTGCCACCCCCACCCGCGCGGCTCACCGCGGAGCGCGCCCAGTGGCTGTTTTCAGGGGCCGGGGAATGGGCTAGTCTGTTCGGAGCGGAGTCTACCGGCGCGGCCGGCACGCCGCGCGGAAATCGCAGCACGCCGCGCACCGCGAGGCAGGCCCCGGGCATCCGGATAAGCACTGGCGCGTCCATCGCACGGAAGGGCACATGACCGCGGAAACACCACGCCAACGCCGCTCGCTCCCCTTACGGGTGAAATGCCCCCAGTGTGGCAAGGTGACACCCTACGAGGGCAACCCCTGGCGGCCCTTCTGCTCGGAGCGCTGCCAGCTCATCGACCGCGCCGCCTGGGCCGAGGATAAGTACGCTATCGCCTCCGAAGAGCTGCCCGGCACGGAGGAGGGGGAGGAGTAGCAGGCGGGATATGCGTCAGGGCACACCGCGGGAATGGCCCGCGACGATCCGCCTGCCGGGCGGGCGATCTAACCACGACTGTCAAAAGGAAACGGAGTCTCACCCATGCGGAAAACGCACGTGTTTACCGCCGTCATCGAGCGTGAAGGCGACGGCTATGTGGCGCTGTGTCCACAACTGGACGTCGCCAGCCAGGGAGAAACGGTGGCCGAAGCAAGGGCCAACCTGAAGGAAGCGCTGGAGTTGTTCCTGGAAACCGCCTCCAAGGCAGAATTATCCCAGCGGCTACGGGATGAAGTTTACGTAACCCAACTAGAGATCGCCGTTGGCTAGGCTGAGAGTCCTTTCCGGAGCGAACATCGTCCAAATACTGTCCCGCAGGCTTCCAGCAGGTTAGGCGAAGAGGAAGCCATGTTGTGATGCAAAAAACTTGAATTTACCCCCGGTTCCATGCCTCAGGTGACAGAGGATGCCTGAGGTACGCCGGAGGTCCCACTATGCTGGTCTGTTCCGACAAAGAGGTAGACACGTTCCACACGGCCCCACGCAGAATCACGGTAAACCCGGATTCAATCCCGGTTCCCCCCCAAGAAATTCCCTCAACACCAACGCAGTGTTCCGTTGCTCGTGCCGCGCCGCGAAGTCGTTCAGCGTTTCGCCGCTGCGCACCGGCGCCGCCGCGCCCGAGGCCTCCAGCGTCACCGACACGCCGCCGGCCAGATCGAGCCCCAGCCGGAACTCGTCGCGGTCGAAATTGCCGATGTTCAGGCCCCCGCCGCTGGGCCAGGGTATGAAGCTGGGCAGGAATTTGTCGGGGTTGCCGGGCCAGGTGACGAACAGGCAGAACGCCGTCACCAGGAAGATCACCAGCAGCGAGATTTGGTTCTGTCGCCT
>JACZVE010000327.1 GCA_022572825.1 SAR324 cluster bacterium | reverse complement strand
CAAGGGCATCACGGTCAATTGCATCAGCCCTTCGGCCAACACCCGCATGACCCAGGGCATGCCCGAACCCAAGGATCCGGCCGAGGCCGAGCGGCGGCGCATCCGGCTGGAGCGCAGCAAGCCCGGGGACATCGCGCCGCTGTGCGTCTTCCTGGCCTCCGAGGAGGCGGGGGACGTCACCGGGCAGGTGTTCGGCCAGCGGGCCGGGGAGATCAGCCTGTACAACTTTTCCCGCCCCATCCACACCGTGCACCACGGGGGAGGCTGGACGCCGGAACTGGTGCGCGACAGCGCCATGGAGGCCCTGCGCCCGCGCTTCACCAAGCTGGAGTCGAACGCGGACATTTTTCCGGCGTTGCCGCTGGATTGACGGCACGCCCGCGAAGAGCCCCGAGAGGCTGGGCCCCCGGGGCCGTTTCGATACAAAACCCCAAGTGAAGGAGGAACCATGACCGCCATCACCCCCGGATTGCAAGGCCAGGATGAGTTGGCCCCCCTGGCGTCGCGCTTTGTGGACCCGGAAACGTTGTCCTGGGAAGCCACGCCCTACGAAGGCGTGGAATGGAAAGTGCTGCTGCGCGACGAGTCCACCGGGCTGCTGACCGCACTGTTTCGCTGGGCGCCCGGAGCGGTGCTGCCGCTTCACGAGCATGTGGAAATCGAGCAGACCTACGTGCTGGAGGGCCGCTTGGAGGACGAGGAGGGTGAAACGCTGGCCGGGCAGTATGTGTGGCGGCCGCAGGGCAGCCGGCACGTCGCTCGCGCGCCGGAGGGAGCACTGATGCTGGCATTCTTCCTGCGGCCAAACCGGTTCCTCGACTCCGCGTCGTAGCACTGCCCCGTTGGATCCAGCCGCAGCTGGACGCAGATAAACACAGATGAAAAGAACATCAAGTTCCTATATCGGCGCTCATCTGCGTTAATCTGCGGTTGCTCCACGCACCGAAGGGGGTGCTTCCCCCGACACCGATATTTGGCTCTGTTCTGCCAGTGGCCACCAATCCTGCCGGCCTCGCGGCGGCCGGCAGCGGGTGAAGGGAGCGGTCTTGCTCGATGTCGTCGGTCTCCCCGTCGTTGCGCTAACGGCGCTGTTGTCCGCCTTTCTGGGTTCCGTGGCCGGATCGGGGGGCTCGACCGTGTTGCTGCCCGTGCTGGTGCTGTACTTCGGTATCCGCGACGCGGTGCCCATCATCACCATCGCCAATCTGGCAGCCAACCTGAGCCGCGTGGTGATTAATCGCAAAGAGATCGTTCTGCCCGTGGTCGGTTGGTTCGCGCTGGGGACCGTGCCCACGGCCGTCCTGGGGGCGTACCTGTTCACCATCACGGCGCCGGAGATTCTCACCCGCCTGCTGGGCGCCGTACTGATCGCGGTGGTGCTGTGGCGGCGCCTGCGTCCCATGCCCCCGGCAAGTCGGTCGGCGCTGTGGTTTTTGCCCATCGGCACGGTCTTCGGCTTTCTGGAGGGCATCATGGGGAGCGTGGGTCCCCTGATGGCCCCGTTTTTCCTGGCATTCGGCCTGATGAAGGGCGCCTACATCGGCACCGACGCCCTCGCCACCGTCGCCATGCAGACCAGCAAGCTGGCAGTGTTCGGTGGCGCTCAGCTTTTGGGAGCGCGTGAACTCACCGTAGGACTGACGTTGGTACCGTTCATGATCGCCGGCACACTCCTCGGCAAGAAGCTCGTGGATCGCGTGTCGGAACGTGCGTTTGCCATCATCGTGGAGATCATGCTGGTGGCGGCGGGCCTGAACTTTCTCATCCGCGGGTGACCCGCCGCTGGAAATCCGCCCTGCCTCCCGCCCCGGGTGGGGCTTTGACCACGGGCCGCTCCCGCCGCTTGCTCGATGGCCGGTGACTCTTTCAAAGGGCTGTGATTTATCCGAAGAAAAGCAAATGCGGGGGAACTAGTCCCCCCGCGCGCCCCGGATACTGAGGTTGAGATATTTCATCGTAATTCTTAGTAAGTTGTTTATATAGCACTTCTCCGGGGTGCAGGGGGCGTTGGGGCCGAAGCCCTCAACCTGCCGGAGGCATTGAATCACAGCGCTTCTAATACCGAGTTGGGATCTCCGCGGAAATGGCGATGCCGTCGGTAATTTCTTCCTCAAATTGCGCAGATTACGCGGGTATTATCATAATAGTCTTTTCATTTCAGCAGGCTGAGTTCTGAATCGGGATGCCCGCCATCATTCACTGCCTGATGTGTGAATTCATCAATCTTCAGTCGCTTAATTTAAATTTTTGGAATCCGCGAAATCTGCGGATTTGAAATTTGCGGAGGTCTCAACTTTTTTTGAGAGATAGGGGATGCGGCGGCGTGTGCCCGCGATGCGCCTCACGCCGGACACTCAACCAGCAACGCGAGGCAACATGCAATCCAAGGAGGAGTTGAAGGGGGCGGTATGCGCGGCCATCGATCAGCGCAGGGCGGAGATCATCGGGCTCGGCGAGGCGATTCTGCGCAACCCGGAAACCGGGTTCAAGGAAGTGAAGACCGCCCAAAGGGTGGCGGAAGCATTCGAGGAACTGGACCTGCGCCCACAAACGGGCTTGGCCATTACCGGCGTGAAAGGGCGCCTCCCAGGCAACAGGCCCGGACCCACCGTCGCCATAATCGGCGAGCTGGATTCCCTCAAGGTCTCGGAGCACCCCCTGGCTGACAGCGCGACCGGCGCCGCCCACGCCTGCGGCCACAATGGGCAGATCGCCGGCATGGTCGGCGCGGCCATGGGGCTGCGGGCCAGCGGGGCCCAGGACGCCCTGGCCGGCAATCTGGTCTTCTTCGCCGTGCCGGCCGAGGAGTTTATCGAGGTGGAGCACCGGCTGGCCCTGCGCGAGGAGAAGAAGCTGGAGTTTCTCACGGGCAAGAGCGAGCTGATCCGGCTGGGCCACTTCGACGACATCGACATGGCGATGATGATTCACACCCACAACGGCGAGGGTGCGCCCGCCATGATGGTGGAAACGTCCAATGGCAGCGTGATCAAGAAAATCCGCTTCCTGGGCCGCGCCGCCCATGCCGGCTCCAAGCCCCAGATCGGCATCAATGCCCTCAATGCCGCCATCCTGGCCATGTCGGCCATCGCGCTGCAGCGGGAGACCTTCTACGAGGACGATACCATCCGCATCCACCCCATCATCACCAAGGGCGGGGATGCGGTGAGTGTGGTGCCCGCCGAGGTGACCCTGGAGACATTCGTGCGCGGCAAGACCCTGGAGGGCATCGTGGACGCCAACGGCAAGGTGGATCGCTGCCTGCGGGCCGCGGCGATGGCCATCGGCGCCGAGGTGGAGATCGAGACCATCCCGGGCTACCTGCCGCAGAACAACAATCGCACGCTAGGCGAGCTGTTCGGGGAAAACGCGCGCGCGGTGTTGGGAACCGAGGAATTTCCCATCGGGGGCCACCGCACCGGCTCCACGGACATGGGGGACCTGGGGCACATCATGCCGGTGATCCACCCCTACGTGCGCGGTGCCGCCGGTAACGCCCACGCGAAGGATTGGGAAATCGTCGATCGGGACGACGCCTACGTGGTGCCCGCCAAGCTGCTTGCCATGACGGCCATTGATCTGCTGTACGGTGACGGAGCGGCGAGCACGCGGATTCTGGCGGACGGTTCTCCCAGGATGAGCAAGGCGCAATACCTCGCCTTCTGCCGCGACCTGTTCAAGCGCGAGCGCTACAAAGCGCCTCGGACGTGAGGTCTCACTACAGGCGGTCTCGAAAATAACAAAAGTCGCAACTAGCCCGACCCTTCCCTTCGACAAGCTCAGGATGGGCGCGGCGCGCGGGTATTTTGAGACTGCTTCTAAGACGTGCGGCGCTCCTGCCCGTGGCGCAACGCTTGGCGAGCCGCCTGCGTGGCCACGGTGTCTATGAGGGTGCCGTCGCCATCGATCACGACGCCGTACTGCTCGCGGGCCTGTCCGGCGCTGATGCGGTCATCCAGGACGTCCAGCAAAACCTGCTCGGCGGGACGATCGAGGGGATCACCATACCCGCCGCCGCCGGGGGTGTGCACGTGCAGCCGCTCGCCCTCGGCCAGGGTGAACTCCCGCTTGGAATGGATGGTCTCCACGGAGCCGTCCCGCCGCTCTATCCAGGCACGGGCCGATGCGCCGGGCGCGCCGCCCTCCACACCCCACGGCTGCGTGAAGTAGCGCTCGCCGCGCAAGGATATGGTCACCTCGCCCCGCAGTACCGCGAACACCTTTTCCGATCCCAATCCACCGCGATATTGGCCCGCGCCGCCGGAGTTCCTCTTGATTTTGTAGCGTT
>JACZVE010000326.1 GCA_022572825.1 SAR324 cluster bacterium | reverse complement strand
CTCGAGCGAAGCGCCGATATCGTTGACGAGCACCTTGGCGCCCTTGGCGGCCATCAGAAGGGCCATGCCGCGCCCGATTCCCTGTCCGGCACCGGAGATGATGACCACTTTACCGTCGAGCATTTGTGTACCCCTGTCGTGATGAAAGTGTGTGCCCGCGCCGGCCGGGGAACAGCCCCCGGCCGCGTCGTTTCCTGTCTAGCGGATTTTCCCGGCGATGGAAAGGGATGCCGCCAACCGTCTAGCCCGGCCTAGGCAATGGCGGAACGCGGGACGTGCTCGGTGATCGCGAACCTGCCGGGTCGGCGCAACGATTGGGAGCTTACAAAGCGATCACGTCTTTACCCACGCGGACTTCAACCAGTTGGCAATGGAATGCGTATTCATAGCTGACGCCTTGGGATTCAAAGGTAAGCACGATCCGGACAACCTTGCCCAGCAGCGCTTCTGCTCGCTTGGTGGCAATTTCCTTGTTCGCGCGATCGATAATGAAGATCGGCTGCGTTATTCCGAGCTTGGATGCGTCCTTCAATTTTTTGCTGAGCCTCAGGTTGACCTTCGCGCCGGCCGCTAAGGAAGGAGGGAACGGCTCTCTTTTCTTGGAGATAGCGGAAACCCTTCCGGCAGCCGCCAGTTGATATGTCTGGTTTTGCTCGTCTACAAAACGGGATCTATCCCAGTTGATGGCAACTACATTGCCTGATTTGTTGATCACCTCGACCAAGACGCGATTTTGCTCGAACCGAAATGAAAAGCTCAGCAAATCGTCAGCGAAAGCGTACAACGTGCCTTCCTTGCTTTGGGAGATCTCGATATTTCGGATTACTGAAGTGGCACCGTTGACACGGCGCTCGACCTGTTGCAATGCGACCTTTCGCACGACTTTCACGGGGAAAAAACCAGCACAGGAAGCCGCAAGGAAAACGCAGGCGATGATCGTTCCTGCGGAATTGAACGCCTGGATTGCAGCGAAGCGCTTCATCACTCGTCCCCCATGGTGATGGGTGGGATATCGCAGGCAGAGCATGCCCTATCGGTTCGCCGGCCGGGGAACAATCCCCAGCCGCCTCGCTTCCTCTCTAGCCGATTTCTCCGGCGATGGAAAGGCGCCGCCGCGGCCCCGTTGCCATTTGTCCCATCGGGTGGTTACCTGTGTCCTTTACGCGAACGCGGTGAGGAGGAGCAGGCGCAATGGCTGACATCGGTACGATCGGTATCATCGGTATAATCGGAGCGGGCCAGATGGGGGGCGGCATCGCCCACGTGGCCGCGCAGGCCGGCTACGAGGTGATTCTACAGGATATCGCCCAGGACATTGTGGACAAGGGGCTCAAGACGGTCGCCCGCAACATGGAACGCGAGGTCAAGCGGGAGAAGATCGGCACGGAACAGATGCAGGCCGCCCTGGGGCGCATCTCCACGACCACGGACCTGGCGGCGCTGGGCAAGGCGCAACTCATCGTCGAGGCAGCCACGGAGAACGAGCCGGTCAAGCTGCAAATATACGAGCAGCTCGCGCCCCGGCTCTCCGAGGGCGCCATCCTGGCCTCGAACACCTCCTCGATTTCCATCACCCGGCTGGGCGCGCACACGCCGCGCCCGGAGCGCTTCCTGGGCATTCATTTCTTCAACCCGGTGCCGATGATGGAGATGGTGGAGCTGATCCGCGGCGTGGCCACGGCGGACGAGGTCTATCGCACCGTCGAGGCAGTGGTGCGCAAGCTGGGCAAGACGCCCGTGGCCGCCAAGGACTCGCCCGGCTTCATCGTCAACCGCATCTTCATACCCATGCTCAACGAGGCCGTCTTCGCCCTGCAGGAAGGCGTCGCGGGCGTGGAGGCCATCGACGCCGCCATGAAGCTGGGCGTGCGCCACCCGATGGGGCCGCTGGCGCTGGCCGACTATATCGGTCTGGACACCGTCCTGGCTGTGATGCAGGTGCTGCACGGCGAGCTGGGCGATTCCAAGTACCGCCCCTGCCCTCTGCTCATCAAGCGGGTCGAGGCCGGCTGGCTGGGGGTCAAGACCGGGCGCGGCTTCTACGACTACGCGCACGATCCACCCGTGCCGGTGGTGTAAGAGAATGCGGACGGACTGTCCTGAAGTCGATCCCACCCGGCAGAGTCATTGAAAGCAACTTACCCGGGCCTTTCCGGCGGCACCCCTTCCCGTCACTTAAGGTGCTTGCCGAACAGTTCCATCGAGCGCGCCCAGGCCTGCCGGGCGGCGGCTTCCTGGTAGCTGCCGCGCTGGTCGCAGTGAAAGCCGTGCTCGGCCTCCGGGTAGACGAACACCTGCGCGTCGTGCTTGCCGGCGACCTTCTCCTTGACCTGCTCCACGTCGCTGAGCGGGATTCTGGCGTCTTTTTCCCCGAAGTGGAACAGGATCGGCGCGTCGATCTTGTCGGCCTCGTCGAGAAAGCCCGCGATCCCTCCGCCGTAATACGAGGCCGTGGCGGCGGGACTCAGGCGGCAGGCGGCCAGGTAGGTGACGAAGCCACCCCAGCAAAAGCCCGTGATGCCCAGCTTCCGGCCCTGGCACTCCGGCCGTTTTCCCAGCACCTCGAAGGTGGCCCGCACGTCTTCCACCACCTCGTCGTCGTTCAGCTTGCCTCGGATCTCCCGCCCCTGGGCGATGTCATCGGGCGTGTAACCCAGCTCGATACCGGGGCGCACGCGCCAGAACAGATCCGGGGCCAGTGCCGCGTAGCCTTCCCCGGCCAAGCGCTCCACCACCGAGCGGATGTGGGAGTTGACCCCGAAGATTTCCTGAATCACCACCACGCCGGGTGCGGCGCCGTCGCCCCCCGGGGCCGCGAAGTACCCGTCGAAGGTGCCGCCGGCGCTGGTGATCTTGACGTGCTCGGATGAGGTTGCCATCGCATTGCTCCATGAATTCCGTGATGGGCTGGCATTGTCTGCTGCGGTAATTGCTGCGGCGCCTGTGTCCCCCTTTAACCTCATTGCCCATCGGGAGGCAAGGCCGCGCGGCGACCCCGCGGGCCCGACGACGCATTCGAACGCTTGGCGCCGCTGCCAGGTGTATAGTTTCAGTGCCGACCGTTCGGATAATAGCGGCCTGCCGGGCCGCGCGGATAGGCACTCAACGGGGCGCACCGCCGCGATTGGCCTCGAAAATGCACGCCATTGCGATACCGCTTTGCCTCGGCAAGCGTTAAACACCGTAACGAAATGCTGTGAAATAGTGACATTACTTATAGAAGATGGATTTCCCGTTTGCTGAACCGAACTTGCCACCCCGTCCGCAGTTCGATTATCCAGTCCTCTGACGAAAGCAGAACCGGATTGCCGCGGGCACCGCGACCGGTGCGGTATTGCCTCCGCAAAGCCGCCCGGGATGACGGAAAAGGGAAGGCCGCCCCTCATGGAAAGCGATGGTAAAGAATAGCTTGTCGTTCCTCTCGATGCTGTGGGTACTGCTGCTGTCCTTTGGCGTGATGGGCCTGATGAACAGCGCACCGCCATCCGCCCAACCGCAGGAGGCCGGACCTGCGCCGCGGGTCGCCAATGCGCCCCCGCCCCCCGGGATAAGCGATGAGGTGCGCTTCATGCGCCAATTCATCGCGCGCGTGAACCCACCCCTGGTCGTCGAAGACGAGGCCTGCGCTTCCCTGTTGCCGGGCGCGATCCATCATTATGCGCAGGCCCACGGACTGGACTGGCAAGGCCTGCTGGCGTTGGCCTGGCAGGAGTCCGACTTCGACTGTCACGCCAAGAACCGCCGCGATAAGGGCGGCGCCTACGGCCCTTTTCAGATCCGGCGCCTGTGGGAGCCGGTCACGGGCGATCCCCGTCCGCGCTACTTCGACCCCGAGCTGGCCGTGGAGCGGGTCGTGCAGGTGATGAAGTATTACCGGGAGACGCGGCGCTACGAGCGGCTGGTGGAACGCCACTTCAACAACCCGCTGCTCTGCCTGTACAACAGCGGCGAGACGCTGCGGGTCAACATGGGCTACTGCCGGCAGATCGGGCGCAAGCTACGACAGGTGCGCCGCGCCTGGGAAACCTTCCAGACTATCCAAGGCCCGCAATTGACCGGCGAGGCAACTCCCGCCCCTAACGCCTGAGTGGCAAGAGCGGTGGCTCCCCCAAACCCCCCTTGCAAGGGTCCTTTTCCGGGCTCTCAATTCTTCCCAAGCACGTAAGATTAAAGGCTAATATGCTCCGGGTGCAGGGAGCTTGCTCCCTGCCGGGGTGGGGCCGAGCGCTTGCGCGAGGCACCCGAAAACGCCGGGGGGCAGGGCCCTTAACCCACCGGTGACAATTTCTCGC
>JACZVE010000325.1 GCA_022572825.1 SAR324 cluster bacterium | reverse complement strand
GATCTGGACGGAGACGGCAACGCCGACCTGCTCACCACCAACACCGGAGATGGAAGCCTGACGGTCTACTTTGGCGATGGCCGTGGACGCTTCGGCCGGCGCCGGGAAATCAATGGCATTGCGGGCCCCGCGAGCGCGGTGGTGGCGGACTTCAACGGCGATGGACTGGTGGACGTGGCCGTCACCAAGGCCGCGCACAGCCGGGTGGCCGTGCTGATCAATCAAGGTGGGGGGCGGCTCGCTCTCGCGGCGGAGTACGCCGTGGATCGGGGACCCCACATCCTGGATAGCATCGACCTGGACCGCGACGGAAACCTGGATCTGGTGGTCGGTTGCCTGGGCAGCCATACGCTGGTCGTCCTGCGTGGTACGGGGCGGGGCACCTTTCATCCTCCCCAGCGCATCAAGGTGGGCCGGTTTCCCCATTACCGGGCCTATGGCGATTTCAACGAGGACGGCCATATCGACGTCGGCGTCGCCGTGGCGGGGGAAGATGCCCTGGATATTCTGCTCGGCGATGGCAAGGGAAACTTCCGGCCCCTGGCCCGGCTTGCAACCGGCGTCAACCCCCACGGCGTGGCCGGCGGGGATTTCAATGGCGACGGACATGCGGACCTCATCGTCAGCCACCGCACCTCGGAGAACCTCAGCCTGTTCTTCGGGGATGGCAGGGGCGGATTCTCCAGCGAGAACCTCGCGCTGAATCGAGGCGACATCATCGCGCTGGCACCGGTGGATCTGAACAACGACGGGCACCTGGACCTGGCGACGATTTCCGCGAGTTACAACGAGGTGGTGCTCCTGCTGAGCAATGGCAAAGGCCAATTCCAACAGGTGGGTGCCGGTCCGTGAGGCCTGCGCACCGAGCCGGAAAGAGTTCTCCGGCGCAAGGGCCGGAAACCGGTTGGGCGCGGCCTGTTCCCGAGTATCAGGCGGTTCTTGGACGCACGAGGCGCGGTCCATCCGGTGAGATCTCCCGACGGACAGGGAGGCATGGCGGTCTCCCCTTGAGCCCATCCCCCTGGCGTTATCGGCCGGGCAGCGCGATTGCCTGGCGCGAAGCGCCTGCGACCGCGGGCGGGTGCCCGTCGCCGATGTCGCTACACAGCGCTTTAAGGCACGCCATGGACGAAGATCTGCTCAATATCGAGATGCGTAAGTTTCTGAAAGAGGTCGGCGTGACCTCGCAGAGACGAATGGAACAGGCGATCCAGGCGGCCGTGAAAGACGGCAAGCTCAAGGGAAATGAATCCCTCAATGCGCGGATGACCCTTGTCATTGACGCGATTGGGTTTCGCCACGAGGTGGCCGGAGACATCCGCATCGGGTCCTGAAGGATCAAGTGCCCGGCGGACACATGGGGTGCACCCGCGACAGGCCGTCAATCGACGGCACCTGCCGCCCGGCGGTGCGTCAAATCACCCCCGACTCCCGCAACTGCGAAATATCGGAGTCCGTCAGCCGCAGTTCCTCGCGCAGAATCTCGTCGGTATGTTCGCCCAGCATCGGGGGCGCGCAGCGGATGCTGGCGGGTGTCGCGGAGAATCGGAAGGGAATGCCGAGGAGTTTCAGCTCCCCGGCGCTCCCATGGTGGGTCGTCACCACCATATCCCGTGCAATTGTGTGGGGATCGTTCAGTGCCTCAGGCACCGAGCGGATGGAAGTGCAGGGAATTCCCGCCGCATCGAAGTCCGCGCTCCAGCGGGCGCTATCCTGGCGGCGCAGCGCTATGGAAACCAGGCGATCCATCTCGTCGCGGTTCACGACGCGATCCTGGTTGCGCCGGAAGCGGGGGTCCTCGCTCCATTCCGGATGGCCGACAAGCCGGGCAAAGGTCTGGAACTGCGCGTCGTTGCCCACCGCCAGGGCGATCCGGCCATCGCGGGTGGGGTAGGTGCGATAGGGGACGACGTTTGGATGGCCGTTGCCGTAGCGGCCCGGCGCCTCGCCGGAGACCAGGTGGTTCGCCGCCACATTGGCCAGCAGCGACACGCCGGTATCGTAAAGGCAGACCTCGACCCGTTGCCCGCCGCCATCCCGGCCGCGGGCGGTCAGCGCGGCAAGAATGGTGGCGGCCGCGTACATGCCGGTGCACAGATCGACGATGGCCACGCCGAGCTTCATGGGATCGCCCGCCGATTCTCCCGTGATGCTCATCAGCCCGCATTCGGCCTGCAGCATGAAATCATACCCCGGCCTGCCGCCCTTCGGCCCGGTCGAGCCATATCCGCTGATGGCACAATGAACGAGCCGGGGTGCGTTGGCACGCAGCCATTCGTCGTCGAGCCCCATCTTTTGCAGGGTGCCGGGCTTGAAGTTCTCGACGAGCACGTCCGCCCCGCGCGCCAGCTTGGCGAGAATTTCCTGGCCTCGCGCAGCCTTCAGGTCGAGCGTGAGGCTCCGCTTGTTGCGGTTCACCCCCAGGAAGTAGGCCGATTCGCCCCCCGCGAAGGGAGGACCCCAGGAACGGGTGTCGTCACCCTTTCCAGGCTGCTCCACCTTGATAACCTCCGCGCCCATGTCGCCAAGCATCATCGTGCAATGCGGCCCGGCGAGAATCCGCGTCAGATCGAGCACGCGGATACCCGCCAGCGGCCCGGAACTCGGCTGTGATCGATCCATCATGGCGCCTGATTCTCGTCGCGCTCGAGCCCGGCGAGGTAGTGGTCCAGCAGCTCCTTGTTCCGTAGCCGGAACTTCTGAAAGTCCGGCTTTCGCTTCTCCAGGAAGGCCCCCATGCCTTCCAGGGACTCCTCGCTGCCCCAGATGTGGGCCAGCAATTCCATGCCGTGCTGCCAGGAGGCATAAAGCTGGTCCGATTCGAAGTTGAGGGACTTTTTTGTCGCGCGCAGCGTCTGGCCGCTGTGACCCTTGATGGATGCGCACCATTCCTCGGTGGCTTGGCGCAGATCCGCCTTGGGCACGACGCGATTGATCAGGTTGATGCGCTGCGCTTCGTCCGCGGTGAACGTGCGGCAAAGGAAGATCATTTCGCGCGCCAGCCGCTCTCCGATCAGCCTCGGCAGATACTGGGTCGCACCCACGGTGGGACAGGCGGCGACTTTCGCGCCGGTCTGACCGAATACGGCATCCTCCGAGGCGATAACCAGATCGCACCACAAGGCCAGCTCGTTTCCTCCCCCCATGCACCAGCCGTTGACCATGGCGATGACGGGTATGGGCAGGCCACGGATCGTCATGGCCAGTTGCAGCATCCGGTCGTTCCACATCAGCGCGTTGGCACGGTTCAGGCGCATCATGGCGTGAAAGTCACCGCCGGCTGAAAACGCCTGGTCTCCCGCCCCTGTCACCACCGCCACCGCGATCGACGGATCTTTTCGCGTGGAGCCGAACGCATCGATCATCTCGTCCAGGGTCTGCTCGCGGAATGCGTTGCGCACCTGCGGCCGGTTAATCGTGACCCAGGCTACGCCGTCGGTCACCTCGAAGAGAATGTCCTTATAGGGCCTGTTGTCGGCCATGGTGTTCATGGTATCCCCCGGCTTTATTTACCAAATCATTAATCATTGGAGCCGATCGCGGTCACCGAATGGCCGCGCAGGACCGTGCGCACTATCGGATAGCGCCCGCGCCCACCGCCGGCAGCAGGCTGGCGGCGAACGCGAACGGAAAAACCCGCGCGCGCCCTTTCGCGAAAGTCGGTGTAGCGTAATTTAACCGCAGATCGATGTAAACGATGGGCGCACCTCGGTGGCCGCAGCGCCTCTTCCACCACCCTGGCCCGGCTGCGCAAGCTGATCGGGCAGGAGGCTCTGGTGTTGCAGGACGGGCGCCTGACGCTGGACGCGGATCGTTGCTGGATGGATGCCGGTGCGTTCGGGCGTACGCTGAAGCGCGCCTCCCGGGCCGTCGAGGATAAGGACGGCGAGGGGTTGCCTGGGGCCACCTGGAAAAAGCCCGGGCGCTTTATCAAGGGCCGTTCCTGGCCGGCGAGTTCGAGCCGCCGGAGATCCTTCCCGCCCGCGAGGACGATCCCGTCCGGGTGGTGAGAGCCGCCCTGGAGGTGCACGCCCTGTTACGCCGGATCAGCGCGGAAGTGGAGGCGCGCCTTGGGCAGCCGTTGCGCATGCAGACGGGGATCAACACCGGCCTGAGAGGGAGGGGGCCGGCATGCCAGACTTGAACATGGGCTCCAAGGGCACCGCTTGAGTATCGGCACCGGATCACGGACCGGTCTGCCCGCCCGCATTTTCTCCGTGCAGATCCCTCTACCCCTCCCAGACCTCCGCAATCATCGAAACCGCAAATTTCGCGGATTGCATGGCATTCACCGTAAA
>JACZVE010000022.1 GCA_022572825.1 SAR324 cluster bacterium | reverse complement strand
TGGTATCGCCCCATGCTGGAGTTCGAACTGGAAAAACGTTACGGCGCCTTCTCGCTGCGCGTTGCCGGCCGGGTGGAGCAGGAATGGCTGGTGCTGCTGGCGCCTTCCGGTGCGGGCAAGAGCCTCACGCTCAACCTGATTTCCGGTATCGTTCAGCCGGACGCAGGCTACGTCCGCATGGACGGGGAGTCCATGTTCGACCATGCCCTGGGCGTAAGCCTGCCCATTCGTAATCGCCGCATCGGATACCTGTTTCAGGATTACGCCGTGTTTCCCCACCTCACCGTGGCCGCCAACATCGCCTACGGGCTCCCTGCCGGGGTGGACGTGCGGGCAGCGGTGGAGCAATGGGTGCGTTTCTTCCGGCTGGAGGGCAGGGAGCAGGCCTTTCCCCGCGAGCTGTCCGGTGGCCAAAAGCAGCGCGTTGCCCTGGCCCGCACGCTGGCCTCCGAACCCAGCCTGCTGTTGCTGGACGAGCCGTTCTCCGCCCTTGACCGCCGCACGCGGGAGGAATTGCACGGTGAGATGGCCCAGCTCAAGCAGCGGCTTTCCCTTCCGGTCATCCTGGTAACGCACGACTTCGTGGAAGCGCAGATGCTGGGCGACCGGGTGGCGGTGCTGGAGGAAGGGCGAGTACTGGAAGTGGGTGAGAAGGACAGGATCTTCGCTCACCCGAGCCGCCACGAGACCGCGCGGTTCTTGGGCGTGGACAATGTCCTGCCCGTGACGATTGCGGCAAATGCGCATGAAGGCGACACCACCGTTCATTGTGGAGGGTTGGGGCTGCGCGTGAAGGCCGACCCACGCTTTGCCTGCGGCGCGGCCGCCTACCTCTGCATTCATGCCGCGGATGTGCGGCTCCTGCTGGACGGCAAGCCGCGCCCGAACACTCTGTTGGCCACCGTGGACGGAATCCGGCCCTATGGCGGGTCCAACCGGGTTCGGGTGCGTGCCGGGCCGGATGGAGTGGAGGATGCGACCTATCTGGAAATGGTGGTGGACGATTACGTGCTGGGCCGGCACGGCATCGCGCCCGGGAAGGCCGTGAAAATCTGGCTCCCAGCCGAAAAGCTATTTCTATGTGAGTAGCTCTGTCAGAAGCTCAGTGAGTCGCTCCGGGAATAATTCCGGGAGTAATCTAGGCATAACCTCTGGATTAATCCCTGGGTGCGAGCCGGCGTGGCGCAAACCCCGCCGCTCCTCGCAGGGCCACGCATCCGCGGCCCGGCTCCCGCGTCCGGCCGCACCTGACACCCTATACGGAAGGCCAATGGAATTCAGCGCGCAGACGATTATCATCACCGGAGGGGGCAGTGGCATCGGACGCGAGGCGGCTCTGGCGTTCGGACGGGGCGGAGGCAACGTGGTATTGGCCGCGCGCTCCAGATCCAGGTTGGAGGCCGTGGCGGATGCGCTGCGGGCCATGGGTACGCGCCCGCTCGTATTTCCGCTGGATGTCGAGGAGGATTCGCGGTGCCGGGCGATGGTGGAAGCCACGTTGGCGGAATACGGACGAATCGATGTGTTGGTGAACAATTCCGGCATCGCCGGACCGACAGCGTTGGCCCGCGATGTCCCCATCGCCGAGTGGCGCCGCACGATCGATGTGAACCTCAACGGCGCCTTTTATTGCGCAAAGTACGTCTCCGCGCCCATGATTGAGCGCCGGCGCGGCTGCATCATCAACATCTCCTCTGTTGCGGGCCGCATCGGCTTCCCCATGCGCACCGCATATGCCGCCTCGAAGTGGGGCATGATCGGCCTCAGCCACTCCATGGCGGCGGAATTGGGCCCCTACGGCATCCGGGTCAATGCCATTTGCCCTGGGCCTATCGATGGTGAGCGCTACCGCCAAGTGATCGCTGCGCGCTCCACGGCGGAAGGAAAGTCATTTGACGAGCTGTGGGAGGCATCCGTGAGCGCGATTCCTCTCAAGCGCATGCCCACGGAGGCCGAAGTCGCCGAGGTGATCGCGTTCCTGGCCTCGCCACGGGCCTCATCCATCTCGGGTCAGGCCTATCAGGTGGATGGTGGATTCAGAATGCAGTGAGGGACGAACACCGTACAGGCACGAAGGATAACAGGTGAGTCGGCGGGGCGTCATCGACCCCGTAGGAGGACGACTTCTGAAATCCCGCGCGCCTGCACGGTGACTCGACCGGCCCTGGATGCGCAGCGACACATGCCGACTGCTGTGGGTCGGCACCTGTCTCAGCGTCAAGGCCACGGGTGCGGTGACATGCCGGCTTGCAATGCTTTGGCCAGGTGTAACGCCGCCGCCGGAGGTGGCAGCGGGATGGATGTGCCCCCCACATAGTTGTGAGACGGCGCTTACGGCGGGCTGCCGTGGCGCAAAGAATGCGGTGGAAACTGAATGCGCTCCCGGTGACAGCGATCCTTGTCATCTCTCGTCCCGAAGGATGGGCTGAGATATGCGCCCTGATCCGTCCGGACGTTCGGCCTCCTTGCCGGATGGAGCTGAACGCCTTTGAAGGATGGCACCATCTTTCCTAACCAAACGCATAAATGCAAGCCCATGGCCATACTTCGCTTGCAATGGGGTTCCCTTGCACCGCACCCGCGATCGGCGCCCCTCACGTCTGGCGATAGGCAAGCTCCATCGCATGGCGAAAGTCCGCCCAGCAGGTGGCGATAGCGGCGGGGTTGCGCAGCAGATAGGCGGGATGAAACGTTGGCAGCACCGGCCAGTCCGCATACATGAACTGCACCCCGCGTTCCCGGGTGATGCCTGCGGCGGAAGGTTTGAGAACCTTCAGCGGTGCGTTGCCCAGCGTCACGATCAGCGCCGGATCGAGCAGCTCGATCTGTCGTTGCAGGATAGGCCGGCAACTGGCGATCTCGTCGGGCTGGGGGGTGCGATTCTCTGGCGGGCGGCACTTGACGACGTTGGTGATATATACGTCGGCCCGGGTAAGTCCCATAGCCTTGATCAGGTCGGTCAATAGCGCCCCCGCACGCCCCACAAAGGGGAGCCCTTGCGCATCCTCCTCAGCGCCGGGTCCCTCTCCGATGAACATCAGCCGGGGGTGATCGTTTCCGGTGCCGAACACCAGATTTGTGCGCCCGGCACCCAGCTTGCAGTTGAGGCAATCGCGGTAGTGATCGTGGAGAGAGTCGATCGTGGCAATCGAAGCAGGATGCGGCCGTGCGCCCTCCGCCATCGCAATCCCCAACTGGGCCGGCTCCCCTGGGCGGGGCCGCTTTGCGGCAGGGGTATGCGCCGGCGGTGTGGCGACAGTATCCGGGGGCGCTCCCTGGGACGGGAGGGAATCTTGCTCCACGGCGGCGGCCATCGCGGGATCGGGGGCCACGTTCAGCCAGCGCATGCCGTCCGCTGCCAGTGCCGCCAGACGCCGTTGCAGCGCTTCCAGGAGCTCCATCCATTCATTGGACGGCAGATCCGCCATATTCTTACCTTCCCCCGAAAACCACCTTTCTCGAACGCTCCGCGCTAGAGAATGTAGCGGCTGAGGTCCTGATCTTCCAGGATTGCATCCAGTTGCTTGCGAATGTACTGGGGCGTGATTTTGACCGTCTGGCCCTTCAGGGTGGGCGCCTCGAAGCTGATCTCCTCCACGGTCTTCTCCAGGATCGTGTGCAGGCGGCGTGCTCCGATGTTCTCGTTCTGGGAGTTCACCTCATAGGCGATTGCGGCAAGCTCCAGGATTGCTTGGTGGCTGAATTCCAGATTCACCCCTTCGGTATTCATCAACTCGACGTACTGTTTTATCAGCGCGTTGCGCGGCTCCGTCAGGATGAGCACGAAGTCTTCCTTGGACAAAGGCTTGAGCTCCACGCGGATGGGAAAGCGGCCCTGCAGCTCCGGAATCATGTCCGAGGGCTTGGCGACGTTAAAGGCGCCGGCCGCGATGAAGAGAATGTGCTCGGTGCGCACCGGCCCGTACTTGGTATTGACCGTTGAGCCTTCGACGATGGGCAGCAGGTCGCGCTGCACCCCCTCGCGGGAGACGTCCGGGCCCACACCGTGATTGCGGCCGACGATCTTGTCGATCTCGTCCAGAAAGACGATGCCATTCTGCTCCACGCTCTGCACGGCCAGGCGGGACACCTCATCCATGTCGATCAGTTGGTCGGCTTCCTCCTGCTGCAGAACTTCCAGCGCCTCGCGGACAGCCAAGCGCCGGCGTTTTTTCCGCTTGGGCATGATGTTGGACAGCATGTCCTTCAAGTTGATATCCATGCTTTCCATGCCGGAAACGGGGAAGAACTCCACCATGGGTCCACTTCCCCGCTCGGCCACCTCCACTTCCACCATTCGCTCGTCGAGTTCTCCCGCGCGCAGCTTGGAGCGGAACTTCTCGCGGGTGGACGAGGCTTCCTCCGCGGCATGGGCAGAGCCCGGCGGCGGATTGACAGAGGGCACCAGGGATTCCAGCAGCCGGTCTTCGGCTTGTTCGCGGGCTTTGCCCTGAACCTGCTCCACCTGCTGCTTGCGCACCATGGCCACGCCCATTTCGGTGAGATCGCGGATGATGGACTCCACGTCACGCCCCACGTAGCCCACCTCGGTAAATTTGGACGCCTCCACCTTGACGAAAGGGGCGCCGGTGAGCTTGGCCATCCGCCGGGCGATCTCCGTCTTGCCCACCCCCGTGGGGCCGATCATGGTAATGTTCTTGGGCAGGATCTCGTCGCGAAACTCCTCGGGCACCTGCTGGCGCCGCCAGCGGTTGCGCAACGCGATGGCCACGCTGCGTTTGGCGTCGTTTTGCCCGACGATGTAACGATCCAGCTCTTCCACGATCTGGCGGGGCGTGAGATCCGAGGGGGCAATGGTCTGTGGCATAGACGGCTTTCAGGCAAGCTCTTCGATGACCAGATTGGTGTTGGTGTGGATGTCAATGCCGGCGGCGATGCGCATGGATTCTTCCACGATCTGGCGTGGGGTGAGTTGCGAATGGGCGAGCAGACCCTTGGCGGCGGCCAGCGCATAGACGCCACCCGAGCCCACGGCCATCAGTCCCTCCTCCGGCTCGATCACGTCGCCATTGCCGGAGATGACCAGCGAGTATTCCGCATCCGCGACGGTCAGCAGGGCCTCCAGGTTGCGAAGCATGCGGCTCGTGCGCCACTCCTTGGCCAGTTCCACCGAGGCGCGCTGCAGGTTGCCGCTGTATTGGTCCAACTTCTCCTCAAACTTCTCGAACAGGGTAAAGGCGTCCGCGGTCGCCCCGGCGAAACCGGCCAGCACGCGGCCATTGTAGGTGAGCCGCACCTTGCGCGCGTTGGCCTTCATCACGGTCTGACCCATCGTCACCTGTCCATCTCCACCCATTACAACGTTGCTGCCGCGGCGGACCGAAAGGATCGTGGTGCCGTGAATCCTGCTCAAGCTGCTATCCCTGGGAGCGTCGGGCCTTTAGGGGCCGTTCCCCGTCTTTGCCAGGCAAGGGGGATCGGACTGCGGGCTCTCAATCAGAAGGACTGAATGGGCCAATACAGTCACTCTAGCTCCGCACCGGCTGGATGTAAACGGCAATGCCTGCCGCGGGCCAGGGCGATCGCAAAGTCCCATGAATGATCTCTCCGCGTCAATTGGGAACGAGCTTGTCCAGAGGGCAGTCGAAGGGAAGGACGCGCAACAGGGGGCCGGACACCCGTTTTTCCCGCAGTGGCCTTCGAGACAGGCCCTCGCGGGCCTTCCTCAGGCCCACGGGAGTATGCTCATACCCTTGGTCTCCATCATCGCGAGCGCTTGACCCCTCACTTTGCGCTAGCCCTGCTGCCGCGGGCCCGTGTGATGTGCGCCCCGGTGCGGACGCGCCCTACGGGCCACTGCGAGGCTGCGCCCAGCGCCTGATGCCGGCCTCCAACCCGGCATCTACTGGGAAATGCCCGCTGCGGATCAATCGCAGCCGAGCGAAAACTTTATTCGCACACACTATCCGCATGCAATTCCGGAGAATACTTGCTATGAAGACTCGCTGCTTGGAATATTTTGCGAAAGTGTGGGCTCATCAGCCAGTGGAGAGAGAGGCATGGGAGAACGGAATCTCGATCAAGAGTACGAGCTGTTGGTCAAGGAAGGATTGGCCCGGGGCGATATCCAAATCAGGCAGGACGAGCGGGAACTGCGGGAAGCGCCGCGCTTCAAACTGGACGATCGTAAGATCGCGGTGCCTGTGCAGCCGAGTTTCCCGATTGTCGATTTATCGGCCTGCGGAATCGCCTTTTACGCCGATCTGCCCTTCACGCCCGGGGATTATCTGAACGTCATCCTGAAAGACACACTGGGATTTCCGGCGCGCGTTATCGCATGCTCTATGGAGGAAACCGATCCGGCGCTGCTCGAAACCCGCTACCGCGTGCAGTGTTGCTTTGATGATGCGTTCCACGGTAAGCAGCTGCTGGTGATGATGAACGAGATGCAAAAGCTGACCGCCCGCTCCTCCCTCAATTAGCCCGGTCCGCGGCGGTAGCGGGGCCGGTTTCATCGGCCTGCCAGCCTTGTTGCGCCGCCAGGTACACCTCGCGCAGAGGCACTCCGTTCGCCTCGGCCACTTGGCGGCACGAGTCGAACTCCGGCGAAAAGCGCCGGCGCCCGTCGTGGTGGGCCACCACTCCCCCGACCTGTCCCCAGCGGGTGGCCACGGTTACATGCTCCCGATCCAGTACCACCCGCTCCATCGTGCGATAACGCACGCCGAGCGTGGTCACTTCACAGAAGAGCAGTGCCAGCACGGTTTCCCTGGCGGCAGGTGGATAGAGCACCTGAATCACCGTGCCGGGCCGATTTTTCTTCATCAGCGCCGGTATCAGCACCACGTCCAGCGCCCCGCGGGAAAGCAGCCGATCCATCAGATAGCCGATCCATTCCGGGTTGGCGTCGTCCAGATTGGCCTCGGCGCATTCTATGGTTTCGCGCCTGGCACCCCCCGCCGCACGCTCGCCGAGCACGGCCCGGAGCAAGTTCGGCACTTGCGGACTGTCCGTGCTGCCGATTCCGATGCCCACCTTGCGCGGCGTGTAGGCCAAGGGGTCCGGCGCGGGACTGGCCAGCGCGGCCAGAATCGCCGCGCCCGTCGGCGTGGTGCGCTCGTAGGCGGGGCCACCCTGCACGATGGGAAAACCCTCCAGCAGCAGCAACGTGGCCGGTGTGGGAATGGGCATGCGTCCATGGGCGGTCTCCACGACACCGCAGCCGACGGGTACTGGTGAGCACAACACGGTCGCGGGACGAAGGTGGTCGAGCGCCAGCGCGGTGCACACGACGTCCGCAATGGAATCCCAGGCCCCCACCTCGTGGAAGGTGACCTCCTCCGCTGGCACGTCGTGTACGGTGCCTTCTGCCAGCGCCAGCTTGGCAAAAACAGCCAGCGCCTTCTCCTTGGCGCCGGGCGGCAGACCGCTGGATTGCAGCATGTGCTTGATATCGCGGTAGTCCCGGTGCGGGTGGCGGACACCGTGCGCGTCGGAGTGGTTGCGGCCCTGGGCGTGGCCGTGACCCTGCTCGTGGCCAGGGCCATGCTCGTGGGCGTGGTCATCACCGTGCTCTTGGCCAGGGTCGTGGGAATGCGTCGCTTCCGTCTGCGCAGAGCCGAACTCGTGCCCGGCCCCGCGTTGCTCGCGCACGATGAAGCGCGTGCCGGCGAGGTTGTGGCGCTGTGCCCGCTCCGTGGCCAGCTCCACGCCGTGCAGACCCACCTGACGCAGCCCCTCGCGGAGGAGCGTCATGGGTACGCCCAACTCGAGCAGCGAGGCCACCGTCATGTCGCCGCTGATGCCACCGACAAGGTCGAAATAAAGAAGATTCACCCGAGACTCCCCACCTCGGCCCGTGGCAGCCCTGGCGGCCATTACCGGATCTGTGCGCGGCTGCCCGCGGCCGCACCCCCGGCGAGTGTCCAGAGCAACTCTTGGGGTGTCGTGGCCACCTTGACCAGATCCAGGTGAGCTTGCCGCACCAGCCCTTCCCGCACCGCATGGCGCAAGAACGCCAGCAGCCCGTCGAAATAGCTGGCCACGTTGAGCAGACCCAGGGGCTTTTGATGGATTCCGAGTTGCGCCCAGGTCAGCATCTCGCTCAACTCGTCCAGCGTGCCAAGGCCGCCCGGCAGCGCCGCGAACGCATCGCAGAGGTCGTGCATGAGCTGCTTGCGCTCTGCCAGCGAGTCCACTACGTGCAGTTTGGTGAGGCCGCCGTGGGCGATCTCCCGTTCCATCAACGTACGCGGCAGCACGCCGATGACCTCGCCACCGGCGTCCAGTACCGCATCGGCGAGTTGGCCCATCAGGCCGATATGAGTGCCTCCATAAACCAACCCCAGGCCGCGATCGGCCATCAGGCGGCCCAGTGCCGTCGCTGCCTGCGCGAATTCGCGACGGGCGCCCAGTGCCGCCCCACAAAATACGCAAATGCGATTCATTTCATAGTGGGATCGCGACGTCCGTTTCGCCTTCATTGCCGGGGTTTCACCGAATTCAAACGAACAACCGCTTCAGCCCACTGAGAAATCCCGTCGGCTCGCGGCTTTCCAAGAGGGTCTCCAGTTCCTCGTGGTCAAAGTAGACGCCCTGGCATTGGGTGCACTTGTCCACTTTGATGTGAGCCAGGTCGACCTCCTTCATCTGTGCTCCGCACTTGGGGCAGCGCATCCAGTGTTGCGCGTTCCGCTCGGCGGCCTCGCGCTCGCCGCGCTGGGCGTCCAGCTCTTTGCGCTTTTTTTCGATCAGTTCCTGATTGCGCTTGTAGAAGTACTCCTCTTCCCTCGAATAGCCGCTGCGCGAGATATCCTCCGACGCCATCGTTCCGCCTCTCCCAAGAGATTTCGACCCTTGCCGCCCCACGATGGGCTGCGTTGCCCGGCTAGCTGGCAGAGGCCTGCCGCCGGGTCCTGCAACGGTCGACTGCGACTGGACCCTGTATCAGGCGCCCGCCACAATCGGCTGCCAAAGATGCCTGCATCAGGCGCCCGCGACCGGTTCCTGCCAGAGATGCCCCTACGGGCGCCTGCCATGAGCGCAGGCGCGCCGCGCAAGGCCGTTCACCACTATAGCAGGCCCGGTAAACTTTGGGGAGTTGACCCCTCAGGGGCAGGGCAATCGCAAAGTCCTATGAATGTTCCTGCCGCGTCCCTGAGGAGCGAGCCTGTCCTGAGCCCGTCGAAGGGCATAGCGAGCGACTCGCCTGTCCTGAGCGCAGCCGAAGGGAAGGGCGCGGAATTCGGCGCCGGCCTTCCGTTATCCTCGCGGTGGCCTTCGAGACAGGCCCCCGCGGGCCTTCGTCAGGCACACGGAGATATACTCATACCCATGGGATCCATCATCCCAAGCACTTGATCCCTTACTTTTCGATTGCCCTGGCCTTAGGGGCCGAATTGCCGGCCGAGCAGGAACACTTCCACGCTCTCCGCGCGGCTGGCCTTCGGCTTTTCCACCGACACGGTGGCGAAGGAGCGCCGGAATGCCCCACGCAGCTCCGCGAGCCGGGCACCCTGGTACACCTTGGCCAGCAGGCTGCCGCCCGGCCGCAGCAGCGCCGCTGCCAACGCCAAGGTGCGCAGCACGAGCTCGGCGGAGCGTTCCGCGTCTGCGCTCTTGATGCCGGTCGTGCCGAGCGCCATATCGCTGAGGATGACGTCGAAGGCCGGCCCGCCGTCCAGCAGCGTGGCGGGCGGCAGACAGAACGCGTCTCCGGCGACCACTCGCGCGTTGGACGGCAGCGGCGCGTCTACGCGATGCAGGTCGACGCCCACCACACGGCCTTTCGGGGCCACCCGCCGGGCCGCGTACGCCAGCCACGATCCCGGGGCACAGCCCAAGTCGAGCACAAGCTGGCGCGGCGCAAGCAGCTTGTGGCGGCGGTCGATCTCCTCCAGCTTATAGACCGAACGCGCGGCAAAGCCCTCCCGCCTGGCTTTATGGAAGTAATGGTCCTGGACTTTCTTCATCGGGAAGGGAACCACGCCGTCGACAGCCTGGGGCTTCGCGGGGCGCGGCGAACAGGGCCTGACCGTGGCAGGAGGCGAGACGCCTGCCGGTGCGGCCCGCGGGCGGGTCTATAACATCAGGGAGGCGTTGATCTGATCGAGGTCCTGCCTGGAGGGCCGCAATTCCTCCTCGCCGAGAAAAGCCAGCGGTATTTCCGGAAGCTGCTCAACCTCCGCGAAGTCCGGCATGTTCTCGTCGATATAGATGAGACCGGTGAGGAAGGTGTTGTTCCCCCGCGCCTCCTCCAGAAGCTGGATGGCGCGCCCGCGGTCGCGCGGATCGTGATCCTTTATTTTGTGCAAGGTGATCATTCCCGCCTCGTGCATGCGCACGCGGATTTCTTTGCCCTCGTCATAGTCGACGTCGACCTGATCGAAATCGGGGATGAAATCGATGTCGTGCAGGGCGTCGCGGTTGGCACGAATGTGCTTCAAACTCTTGGTGGAGCCCTCGTGGTCGTTGAACGTCACGCAGGGGCTCAGCACATCCAGCACGGCCGTGCCTTTGTGGTTGAACGCCGCCTCGATCAGCGGGGTGAGCTGCTTGCGGTCGCCCGAAAAGCTGCGCGCGAGAAACGTCGCTCCCATCAGAAGGGACAGGGAAATTATATCCATCGCCTCCCAAGGGTTGGCGCCTCCCTTGCGCAGCCGGGAGCCGCGGTCCGCCATTGCGGAGAACTGGCCTTTGGTCAGGCCGTACACGCCATTGTTCTCGATGATGTAGGTAATGCGCAGATTGCGGCGCACCATATGAGCGAAGTTGCCCAGACCGATGGAGGCCGTGTCGCCGTCGCCCGAAACCCCGATCGGGATCAGCGTATGGTTAGCCAGCCCGGTGCCCGTGGCCATCGCCGCCATGCGGCCGTGAATGCCGTTGAAGCCGAAGGACTGGTTCATGAAGTAGTTGGTGGTCTTGGCGGAACACCCGATTCCGCTCAGCTTGAGCACCCGCTTGGGGTCAACGCTGGCCTCGTAGGCGGCCGTCACGATGGACGCGGTAATGGCATCGTGGCCGCACCCTTTGCAGAGCGTCGATTGCGCGCCCTCGTAATCCTTCTTGATCAGATGCAGCCCATTGGCCGGGGCTTGCATCTGCACCGCGGGTTCGCTCATCAATTGCCTCCCTTGATCAGATTCACGATTTCCCCCGCGGTCACCGGCAGCCCGTCGTAAATCAACACCGGGTGTATGCGCGCCGCATACCGGGGAAAATCGTCACGCAGAATCTGGGCCATCTGCCCGTCTCGGTTTTGCTCGACCAGAAAAATCCGCTCGTGGTCGGCGAGGAACTGCTGCACCTCCCCGTTCACGGGCAGGGCCCGCAGCAGCAGGTGATCCAGGGGCCGCGCCTCCTCCCGCAGCCGGTCCAGCGCCTCGCAGGTGGGGGTATAGCTCGAGCCGAAGCTGATCACGCCGTCGCCGTTTCCGGCGCCATTGGCGATGAGGGGACGGGGCACGAAATCCCGCGCGGTCTCGTATTTTTTGCGCAGGCGGTCCAGCAAGGCTTTATAGACCTGGTTGTCCTCGGTATAGCTGGCGTCCACGTCGTGGCCCGAACCTCGCGCGAAGTACGCGGCGGCCGGGTGGTCGGTGCCGGGGATAGTGCGCTGGGGAATGCCGTCGCCGTCGATGTCAAGATAGCGCTTGAAGGTGCCGCCTTGCGCCTCGAGCTGTTCCCGGCTGAGAACTTTGCCGCGATCGAAGGGCTGATCGGGATAGGCAAGCGGTGCGGAGATGCCCATGTTCATGCCCAGGTCCAGATCCATCATCACGAACACCGGGCATTGGAAACGCTCCGCGTAGTCGAACGCCTTCCAGGACAGCTCGAACACCGAGGGGTTGTCGTGGGGAATCAGCACGAGGTGCCGCGTATCCCCATGTGAACCCTGGTGCATCAACGTGATATCCGCCTGCTGTGTGCGGGTGGGCAGCCCCGTGGAGGGACCCCCCCGCTGGACGATAAAGAACACGCTGGGCACTTCGGTAAAGTACGCAAGCCCGATGCCCTCCTGCATCAGGGACAAGCCCGGGCCCGAGGTGGACGTCATCGCCCGCGCCCCGCAAAAGCCCGCCCCGATCACCATGGAAACCGAGGCCAGCTCATCTTCCGCCTGGACGATGGCAAAGCGGTGCTTATCGTTGTTATCCGTGCGGAACTTGCCGATGCGCGCGATAATTTCCTCGACGAGCGAGCTGGAAGGCGTGATGGGATACCAGGCCACCACGGTGACTCCGCCGAATATGGCGCCCAGCGCCGCGGCGGTGTTACCTTCCGTCATGATCGTGTCCTTGTTGCCCTCGGGGACGGCAACCAGGCGGCCCAGCTCCTGGGTCGCGCCACTGGATTCCATATGGTCGTAACCGAGCTGAATGCACAAATAGTTCGAGTCGATCACGGCCGGCTTGTCGCCGAAGGTATCTGCCAGCACATCCTTGAGAATATCCAGCGGAATGCCGAACAACTGCGCGATGGCCCCCACATACACGATGTTGCGCTGCTTGGCCCGCAGCTGGGTCACCTTGACGTTGTCCTTGACCAGATTCCAGGCCGGTACGCCGAGATATTTGAGGGAATCGCGGATCAGCTCGCGCGGCAGGGGCTTCGAATCGTCGTAGATCACCAAGCCACCCGGACGCACCTTGTCCACATCCTCGTGCGCGGTCGTCTCATTGAAGATCACCATCACGTCGATGACGTCCTTGCGTCCCAGATAGCCTCGTCCCGAAGCGCGTACCTGATACCAGGTGGGCAAACCCTGAATGTTGGAGGGAAACAAATTTTTGGCGGAACAGGGAATGCCCATCTTGAAGATGGACTTGAACAGGATGTTGTTGGCCGAAGCGCTCCCGCTTCCGTTCTCGGTGGCAATGCAGATGTTGATGTCGTTGATGGCCGGATCACTCATCGCAAAGTAACCCCCATTAGGACAGGATGGCCGCGCGCAAATATCCGGAATAATCAGCCAGGACCTTCTAATCTGGCATAACCGGCGGCGTTGTCAAATTACCCTTCCTTGCCACCGAATACAATTGCGGAGCGGCGGAACTCATGAAATTGAAAACATTGAGATTCTCCGGGCCGGTGCGTGGCCCGCCGAATGGCGCATGAGGTGTGTGCCGATGCGCACCGCATGTTGAGATCTCTGCCAACAAAAATCCTCAAAGAAGGTTGCGCACATTGCTGACGCCTGATACCAGGCCGCGCCTGGCGGAAATTGTTCGCTGGCTGCCCTTTGTTGGCGGGCTGGGCTGGCTAATTTGGGATGGCGCCTCCGGTGGCATGGGCGTGGATCTGCCGCACTTGCTGGGCGCGGGTGGGCTGGGATGCGCCTGGCTGCTGGGACGGCGGCTTTGGTCGACCGCGTTGCTGGCAGTGCTGTTGCTCACTCCCCTCGTCTATCACTTCACTGTTCAGCTTCCCGAGGCAGCCCGCGCGCTGGGTACGCAAGGCGGCTTCGTGCGCGTGGAGGGCACCCTGCGCGGGCGGGCGCCGGCCACTCTGGGCGGCCGGCATGCCGTACGCCTGTTGTTGGGCAAGCCGGTGCTGTGGCTGGGAGGCGGGCAGGTGAAGCTGGCCGAATTGGAGGTCTTGCTGCCCGCTAAAAGCGTTTGGGAATTTCCGCATCGCCGCCGGCTGCGCGTAGGGGGATACCTGGCGACGGGCCAGGGCGGCACGCCGGGCGATGGCGGGCGTTTGCAGTTGGTCCTGCGCGAAACGGACTACCACCTGCGCGCCCAGCCCATCCGGGCGTTGAACGGGGAGGCCCTCCGCCTGGCCCTGCGAGACCGGGCCGCGTACTATCTGAGCAAGTCCGCGCTGGCGGTCTACCTGCCGATTCTTCTGGGTGTGCGCGAGCGCACCTCGCCCGAGGCGCGCGAGGTGGCGGGCGCATTCCGCCGCGTTGGGGTGGCCCACCTGTTCGCCATCAGCGGATTGCACGTGGGCTTGCTCTATTTCATATTCGCCGGCGTGCAGCGTCGGCTCAGCGGGTGGCTGCAGCGCGGGCAGGGCTGGGTGCACGGCCCGGCGATGGGCAGAATCGCGGTCATCGCCACCGTGTGGCTGTACATTGCGCTGATCGGCTTTCCCGTGCCGGCCGTGCGGGCTGCCCTGATGGGCACGATGCTGGTCTGGAACGAGCTCTGGGGCACCCGCTCCCCGCCACTGTACATTCTGACGCTGGCCGGTTTTTTGCTGCTGGCGATCGATCCCAGCCAGCTTTACGACATTTCCTTTCAGCTTTCCTTCGCGGCGTACTTTTTTCTGCTGTGCGCGTTCGCGCTGCGTCCATACAGCGGCCGTCCGCCAACAGGCACGGTGGTTGGCCGCTGGCGCGCCCGGCTTGCGGAAGGCTGCCTGCTCAACTTGTGGGTCACGCTGCTGATCAGCGTAGGGCTCTGGCCCCTGATCGCGTCCACGTTCGGCAGCGTGTCGCTGCTGGTCTTCCTGGGCAATCTGATCATGATTCCCATTCTAAGCTTCCTGGTGCTGCCGCTGGGCTTGATCGCCTTGGGCATCTCTCTGGCCTACCTCGACGCGATGCCGGGCGCCTGGCCGGAGCGGCTCGCTTTCGGTGCATTGGATGCCCTGCTCACCGGCTGGGTGTGGCTGGTGCAGGTCGTGGAGCGTGTGGGCACGGCGCTGGTATTCCCCGTAACCCTCGATTGGTCGCCGCGGACGTTTTTCGCTTACTACGCGGGAGTGCTGCTGCTCATTGGCGTGGCCCTGTGGTGCAAAGCCCGCTGGTGGAGACGCGAGCGGGGCGGGAATCCCTCGGCCTATCCAGCCTGAATAGGCCTGCCACCGGCCGCGGCGGATGGAGGCATGTGCGCTGAATAATGATGCGACTGCAGGTAAACGCCGGTTCACACCGATGGCATCGCATCACGGTAAAAGATCATGGGGTGTGCATACCAATCGGTTTTCGGTAGCCAAGATTCCAGGTCAAGCCTAATGTGAACGGCTTTTGCCGCGGATGGTAATCCGTTTTCATTCGCGTTCATCGGCGGTTACGAGGCAGGGGGCCGCGCGATATTATGCAAAATTGCAATTGCCATCGCACCTGGGATGACGTTAAAAGGAGAAGGGGAACCGCCCCGAGCGTCATGGACGTCGCTCTGCTTTGCTTCTTCCGTAATTTCACCCGTTTGTCCAGGCGAGGATCAACTCTCATCAGGAGTGAAATATGGATCAAAACCCTCAAGAGCGCTTGGAAGCTCTCCGCAAGACCGACCCGGAAGTCGACTCAATGATGCGCGACCACCGATCCCTCGACGAGCAAGTGAGCAACCTGACCAGCAAGCACTACCTGACTCCCAGTGAAGATGCCGACCTGCATCGTCTGAAGAAGGAAAAGC
>JACZVE010000324.1 GCA_022572825.1 SAR324 cluster bacterium | reverse complement strand
TGGTTCCTCACAATGATCGCTGAGCACGCGGAGGTTCGAGGTCGAGACGGATAGGGCTGGAGAACTAACGCTTTCGTTCTGGTCTGAGACGGTAAGGTGGGCGGTGGTGGAGTAGCGTTTCGGCTTGCGCCTACCGGCCCGCTCTCGGATTTTGACCTTCGGTCTGATCCTCCGGCATGGGCACAGCTCGATGTCCGATCCTATCTCCGGCACCCGTCGCATGCCCCGGTTCATGCAGCCCGGGTGTGGCCTGCTGTGGCTTCTCCTACTGGGTCCAGTTTGGCTGAGCTGCGACAGCGGGACGGATCCGGGCCGTGAGGCCGGGACGGATCCGGGCCCCGAGGTCCGGATCGACTTCGACTTCCCGGGCGCGAGTCTCGCCTATGCCCAGTCGCTGGGTGGGGACACCTTCCGGATCGGTCTCAAGGACGATACCAATGCCACCACCAAACTTTGGTTCTCCTTTCGGGTCCAGGAGGCCCAGGGCCGCACGTTGACCTTCCGCCTGGACAACGCCGCGACCGCCCAGAAGCCCACCGCGGTGATCGACGCGGTCTCCGAGTACTACCGAACGAGCAACGCGAACATCCACCGAGGCGTCCACACGCTGAGCATCGAGGCCACCGAGGCCTATGTCCCGTCCGGCTATCCCGTCGGGGCCGAGGCGATTTTGCTGGTGGAGCTGGACGGACCGGCCAGCGAGGTGGAGCATCTCATCGGCGTCACCGAGGGCATCCTGCGCAATGCCGGCGCCACGGAGATCCGCATATCGGGCAGCGAGGAGGAGCGGCTCCGGTTCTGGGCCGGCCGCAAGGCGGCCTTCCCCGCCATGGGGCGCATCAGCCCGGACTACTACTGCATGGACGGCACCATCCCCCGCTCCGCCCTGCCCAAGGTGCTGGGCCGCATCCGGGAACTGTCGCGGGCCTACGGCCTGCGCGTGGCCAACGTCTTCCATGCCGGGGACGGCAACCTGCATCCCCTCGTGCTCTACGATTCCAACGTGCCGGGCGAGCTGGAAAAGACCGAGCGGATGGGCACCGAAATTCTCAAGCTGTGCGTGGACGTGGGCGGCGTGCTCACCGGGGAGCACGGGGTGGGCATCGAAAAGCGCGACCTGATGACCTACCAGTTCGGGGAGAACGACCTCGATGCCATGCAGCGCGTCAAATGCAGCTTCGATGCCGGGCAACTGCTCAACCCCGGCAAGATGTTCCCCGTGCTGCGCCGCTGCGCCGAGCTGGGCCGCATGCACGTCCATGCCGGCAAGATTCCCTTCCCCGAACTGGAGCGGTTTTAGGAGGACGATGAAAATCAAAGTCGTCCTTCACGACGCGGAAGAGGGCGGCTATTGGGCCAAGGTCCCTTCACTCCCCGGCTGCTATACACAAGGCGAGACCTTTGCAGAGTTGCTCGCCAATATCTATGAAGCCGTTGAAGCCTACCTATCGGTGGACATGGAGCCAGAGGACGAAGAGGATCGCGGCAAGGGGCGAGTGCTCGAAATCGCGGTATGATATTGTTATCGGACAGCCAGCAAAGCTCCCCCAGGCCCTTTCCAAGCGGACCTGGCTTACGCGAAGGACCGCGCCGATGGTGGGCGAAGCCCAACATTGCCGCCCAATTGGGGGGCGCGGGAGGACTTGTTCCCCCGCATTCGTATTTGCAACTATTTCTATTGTTAATACAGAATTGAACGACAACCTGCTCCAGCCCACCTCCCTGGAAGAAGTGCAAACCCACATCCACGATGCCTTGCAGAGCGGGGAGGCGCTGGAAGTGCTGGGCGGAGGCAGCAAGCGCTTCTACGGCCGGCCGGTGGCCGCGGCCCGCACGCTGAGCGTGGCCGGGCTGCGTGGCATCATCGATTACCAGCCCCACGAGCTGATTCTGGTGGCGCGGCCCGGCACAACCCTGGCCGAGCTGGAGCCCACCCTGGCCGATGCGGGCCAGATGCTGGGCTTCGAGCCGCCGCACTGGGGCGAAGGCGCCACGCTGGGCGGTGCCCTCGCCTGCAACCTATCGGGTCCCCGCCGCTTCAAGGCCGGCGCCGCGCGCGATCATCTGCTGGGCTTTCAGGCGGTGACGGGCCGGGGCGATGTGGTGCGGGGCGGCGGGCGCGTGGTCAAGAACGTCACCGGGTACGACCTGAGCAAGCTCATGTGCGGCAGCTTCGGTACGCTGGCCGTGCTCACCGAGGTCGTCGTCAAGGTGCTGCCCAGGGCCGAGACGGAGCGTACGGTGATTTTCAGCGGGCTGACCGACGCCGAGGGCCTCGCGTGCCTGAGAGCCGCTTCCCGTTCTTCCCACGAGCCCGGCGGGCTGGCGCACCTGCCGGCCGGTCTCCAGCGCACGGACGCGGCCGCCGCGTTGGCCGACGGCGCCCTGACGGCGGTGCGGCTGGAGGGGCCCGCGCCATCGGTCCGGCACCGCGGCGAACGCCTGGCGCGGGAACTCGCGGCGAGCGCGGCGTTTCTGGAGCAGGACGATTCGCGCGCCTTCTGGTGCGCATTGCGGGAGTTGGAGCCCCTCAGCGTGGGCGCGGGCGAGCGCTTGTGGCGCTTCTCGCTGCCCCCGACCGCCGCCGCCGGGCTGGGCCAGGCGCTGCGGGAGCAGGGAGCGGCGCGGCTGTTCTACGACTGGGGCGGGGCCTTGGCCTGGGCCGTGCTGCCTGCCGGGCAAAAGTCCGGCGCGCTGCACGCGTTGGCCCGCAATGCGGGCGGTCACGCTCAGCTCATACGCCAGGGGAATGGCGTACACCGTGAGGAGGCGGTGTTCACGGAGCTGACGCCGGGGCAGCATCGCCTCAACCTCAATCTCAAGCTGGCCTTCGATCCGCAGCGCATTCTCAACCCCGGGCGGCTGTATCCGGATATCTAATGTGGCGACTTTCAAGTTCATGCAAATTATCAAGCGATGCGAATGGTTTTACGGGTCGCGCTAAAACCTCACCCCGCGGGCTATCGCCCGCTGGCCCTCTCCGCGGTATTCTTACCACAGGAGAGGGGCGAACAGGCCGGCATCACCCGGGGAATTGCCATCGGCAGCTCCCCCTCTCCATTTGTGGAGAGGGGGCCGGGGGGTGAGGTTTTACTGTAAAACATCAGCAAGTTAGAAATATTCTGCTCGCCCGACAGTGGCCACGATGAATTATTGAATTAATTTACAAGTCACGACTCTACTTTTTTTGCACCATGCAAACCAACATCCCGCAAAGCCAACTGGAAGATCCCGACGTGAGGGTTGCCGAACGCATCCTGCGTTCCTGCGTACACTGCGGATTCTGCAATGCCACCTGTCCCACCTTTCAGGTGACCGGTAACGAGCTGGAGGGTCCGCGGGGCCGCATCTATCTGATGAAGTCGGTGCTGGAGGGCCGCATCGCGCTCGATGAGCAGGTGGTCGCCCATCTGGATAACTGCCTGTCCTGCTTCTCCTGCGAGACCACCTGCCCCAGCGGCGTGCGCTACTCGCACCTGATCGATCCCATGCGCGCCCGCATCGAGAAGACCTACCGCAGGCCGCTGGCCGAACGCCTGCAGCGTTGGGCGCTGGCGCTCTTGTTGCCCCATCCCGGCCGCTTTCGGCTCGCGCTGCGGCTGGCCCAGGCAGTCAAGCCCGTGGCGTGGCTGATGCCACGCAACGTGCGGGCGATGCTGGACATGACGCCGCGCCACATTCCGCCCCGCTCTCGCGTGTCGACCTACGAGGTGCATGCCGCCCAGGGCGTGCGGCGGGCGCGCGTAGCGCTGCTCACCGGCTGCGCCCAGGAGGTGCTGGGCCCGAACATCAACGAGGCGACGATCCGGGTGCTGACGCGCCTGGGTTGCGAGGTGGTGCTGCCGAGGGGCGTGGGCTGCTGCGGCGCGCTGATCTTTCACATGGGCAACCAGCCGGGCAGCCTGCCCTTGATGAAGAACAACATCGACCACTGGCACGGGGAGATGGAGCGGGGCGGTCTGGAGCACATCGTCATCAACACTTCCGGCTGCGGCACGGTGGTCAAGGATTACGGCCACATATTCCGGGACGACCCGCAGTACCGCGAAAAGGCGGCGGCGGTCAGCGCCATCGCGGTGGACTTCAGCGAGTTGGCCCATGCCCGCATCGATGAGCAGGGCCTGCCGGAGGAGATCAAGCCACCGGAAAGCCTGCGCGTGGCTTATCACGACGCCTGCTCCCTGCAGCACGGCCAGCAGGTGCGCGCTCAGCCGCGCAACCTGCTGCGCTCGGCGGGGTTCGAGGTCGTGGAGATCCCGGAAGGTTATATGTGCTGCGGCAGCGCGGGCACGTACAACATGCTCAAGCCG
>JACZVE010000021.1 GCA_022572825.1 SAR324 cluster bacterium | reverse complement strand
CCGGTGGCCAGCCCACTGAACCACCACGCGCTTGTGCTCCGGCCCAAGTACTGCGGCGTGGAGGGGATAAAGCTCCAAGTTTTCGACCGCACGTTTTTGCAGCGCGGCTCCGCTTTTTGCCGGATGGCGGGTAAAAGGGCAAGCGCACAAGATCAATGCGTGTGCTTCTCGGTGGTGCCTTTCGCGATCAGGAGAGCGCGCGGGGGGAGGCGTCGAAATAGGACCGCGCGCGGGCAAAGTTCGTTGAATTTAGTGAGGTAATTCAACCGGAGTCCACGCTCAAGAGGAGAAATGGGAGCAGAGAACAGCGTTGAGGGCGGCGGGGATTTTTCCCTTCTGGCGGGCAAATACCTGGTTTTTCGTATCGAGGATGTCCACTACGGGCTGGATATTACGAGCGTTCAGGAAATCGTTCAGATGATGGAAATCACCAAAATTCCTAACGCCCCGGAATTCGTGCGTGGCATCATCAACTTGCGCGGCAAGACCATTCCCGCCATTGAGTTGCGCAGCAAGTTCAATCTTCAGGCAGCGGAGGATAACGCCAAGACCTGCATCATCGTTCTCGAAGCCGCATCCCCCACTGGATCCATCCGGGCCGGGATCATCGTAGATGAGGTGGCCGAGGTTCTGGAACTGGAGGAGAGGCAATTGGCCGAAGCTCCGGAAATTGGGATGGCGGACAGGGCCAGGTTTGTCAAGGGGCTGGGGGTCGTGGATGGTACGGTCACCATCCTTCTGGATGTCGGCGAGATTCTGGGCAACGACGATCTTGACTCCGGCGACGTTGAATCCGATGCCGGGAGCGGTCGGCAGACGGAACTTTCGCAGGAGCCGGGGGAGGAGCCGAGGAGCCGGGGGAGGAGCCAGGGCAGGAGGCGGGGGAGGAGCCAGGGATCGTAAGGCAGATTTCCGGCATTTTGCAGCAGTTACCCAAGGGCAGCAGGGAGTATCGAGCCACGTTCAGCATGCTGGACAAAATGCGGGAATTCTTTCAGATCATGCAGGAAGCAAATTCCCAGGAGCTGGACCAGATAATGGCGGAGTTCGATCTGTCCGAACAGCCCCTGGTTCAGGAGCTGGGAAAGCTGGTCAGACGACTCCACACCCAGATCAAATTGGCCGGTTCCGATGTTGCCGCTCGGCTTGGAGAGATCGCGGAACACGATATGGTGAGCGCCACAGAAAGGCTCGAGCACATCGTCCATATGACCGAAGACGCGGCGAACACGACCTTGAACCTTGCGGAAGGCATGATCAAACGCTCGACGGAGCAGGAATCCGCCAATGGCGCTATTCTGGAGAGGCTCGAAAAGACGCTCGGAGCGGGGAAGCTGCGGCCGCAGACGAAGAAACCCCTGCTCGAAGCCGTGGACGCCCTGCGGAGACAGGCGGAACAGGAGAAAGAGTTTCAAGAGAAACTGACCGAAATCCTGATGGCGCAGGGGTATCAGGATTTGACGGGCCAGGTCGTGCAAAGGGTTGTCACCCTCCTGCAGCAGCTCGAAGGAGAGTTGCTGGAGTTGGTGAAGGCATTCGGAACAACCCGGGCGGAAAAGAAGCAGGATACCCGCCAGGCGGAACTCGCAGGCCCGCTATCCGAAAAGTCGGAAGCGACAGTCTCCCAGGACCAGGTGGACAACTTGTTGGAGTCGCTGGGATTCTAGCGCTGAGGGGCGCCATTGCCGGAAGGTTGGGGCGAACGCCGCATTTCCATGACGGCCCCCACGCCCATCAGCCCGCCAAACCCTCCCGCCGGACGTCGCGGCGCGCTTGCGGGGTGGACAGCCCGCGGGCCAGAGCCCGCAGCGCGTGCACCGCTTGTCCCGGATCGTCGCTGGAGACTGTGAGAGCATAGCGGTTGTTGCGCATGGAGTGCTCGTAGCGCGGATCGTAATAATCGAGCAGCAACGCCTCCACCACAGGGCGGTAGTCGTCGGCCCGCACGCGCGCGATCATCTCCTCCACACGCTTCTTGCCCAGCGGTATCGTCAGGCCGCGCAGCGCGCCCTCGCACTGGGCACGGGTGGCTTGGTCCGCGCGGCCATATTCCGCCACGATCCGGTCGACACGGGATTCGAGAGACGCGGTCACCAGCACGCAGGTTGCCCGCTGCATGGCCTTGCGCAATGCCTCGGGCATGATCACCTTGCCGATTTTGCGGCTCTCGCCCTCGATCCAGACGGGCGCAGCGTACTCCAACCGATCCAGGACGGCCAGAAGCTGCGCATCGAACTGCTGCTGAGTGCGCGGTTGCAGATTGATGGCGCCGAACAGGGAGGAGCGGTGTTGCGCGCAGTCCTCCAGATCCAGGCTATTGTCCAGCCGGTTGAGGATCTCCGTTTTGCCGACCCCGGTGCGGCCGTGGAGAACGATCAGCCGCGGCGGCAGCCCCTGCTCGAACACCGACAGCAGGTGGTTGCGGAACGCCTTGTAGCCGCCGGGTAGCTGGGTGACCCGAAAGCCCAGCGCGGACAACAAGCCAGCCACCGCCGCCGAGCGCATTCCGCCCCGGGCGCAATAGACAGCGATCGCACTGCCCCGGTGCGGCTCGAAGAACTGCACGAACGCGGGCAGCCGCGCGCCCAGGAATTCCAGTCCCGTTGCGATGGCGCGCTCCCTGCCCAGCAGCTTGTACAGGGTGCCGATCTCAGCGCGCTCTCCGTCGGAGAACAGCGGGAGGTTGATCGCGCCGGCGACGTGTCCCTTGGCGTATTCCGCGGGCGAGCGGACGTCGACGATGGTGGCTGCGTCCCGCAACGCCGTCTGGACCGTGATGGCGCTTGGGTCGCGCTGTTGCGCGCTCATAGGCGATGCCCGGGATAATCCCGCTTGGATACGTTGCGCGGCTGCCGCGCGCCCCTCAGCTTTTACCGCCGGCCTGCACCGTCAGCTTGACCGGCTGCTCGGCGCCGTTTGGCTTCTCACGGGCCGGTGGTGCGGAGGGCACGGCGTCCAATCCGTGCTTGGCGCGCAGCAGCGACTCGATTTTGGCGGCCAGTGTGGGCTGTTCGAGGAGCAGCCGCTTCACGTTCTCGCGTCCCTGCCCGATGCGCTCGCCTTCAAAGGCGTACCACGTGCCGCTCTTCTGGACGATGCCGTCGCTGGTGGCCATGTCGATCAGGCCGCCCTCGCGGGAGATGCCGCCGGCATGCATGATGTCGAACTCCACCTGCCGGAAAGGCGAGGAGACCTTGTTCTTCACCACCTTGACGCGCACACGGGCGCCCACCACCGTGTCGCCGTCCTTGATGGGACTGATCTTGCGCACGTCCAGGCGGATGGTGGAGTAGAACTTGAGCGCATTTCCGCCCGTTGTGGTTTCCGGGTTGCCGAACATCACCCCCACCTTCATGCGAAGTTGGTTGACGAAGATCACGATGGTCTTGGACTTGGAGATCACCGCGGTCAGCTTGCGCAGGGCCTGGGACATCAGCCGCGCCTGCATGGCCATATGGGGGTCTCCCATGTCGCCCTCCAGCTCGCTCTTGGGCACCAGCGCGGCCACCGAATCCACCACGATGATGCCCACCGCCCCGCTGCGCACGAGAATCTCCACGATATCCAGTGCCTGCTCGCCCCAGTCGGGTTGAGAGATCAGCAGTTCTTCCAGCTTGATGCCGATCAGCTTGGCGTAGCGGAGATCCAGCGCGTGCTCGGCATCGATGAACGCGGCAATGCCGCCCTTTTTCTGCACCTCGGCGACGGCGTGCAGGGCCAGCGTGGTCTTGCCGGAGGCCTCGGGGCCATAGATTTCCGTAACCCGTCCCATCGGATAGCCGCCCACGCCCAGGGCGATGTCCAGCCCGATGTCCCCGCTGGACACCGCGGGAATCGGCGCGATCGCACCTGCCCCGATCCTCATGATCGCACCTTTGCCATAAGCGCGCTCCACCTGCGCGACGGCCAGTTCCACTGCTCGCGTTTTATCTTCTTTCATGGCTCGTTGCTCCTGGCATGGCGGGCCACCGGTCATCCACGGCACACCCTGATTGAATCTAACGGACTCGCTCCCGATTGCCAACGCGTCCCCGCGCGGCGAACCTGGTTTGCGGCGGGCATTGGCTCGATTAACCAAATAAAAATACCTACATCAGAACACTGTATCGTTAGGTTTTAAGACTATAGTGAGAAAAGCGGGCGAAGGCAAGCAAAGAAAATTATTTTATGCGCCTATCCCCTTAGCTGCGCAACGACAGTGAATATGACTCCCTCCTCTGCTTGCTGCAATGTCGCTGGTCGCCTCACCCCCAGCAGGGAAGCAGCGCGCGACTCGCAAGCGCTGCCGCCCCCTGCACCCCGGAAAAGTGCTATATAAACAACTTACTAAGAATTACGATGAAATATCTCAACCTCAGTATTCGGGGGGCGCGGGGGGACTGGTTCCCCCGCATTTGCTTTTCTTCGGATAAATCACAGCCCTTTTAATACTGCGGGCTTTTTTTCCTTTCAGCGATTCTTAAATACCGGTGCCCGCTTCTCGTTGAAGGCGTCAACGCCCTCGTGGCGGTCTTCGCTGGGGATGCAGATGTTGTAGGCCTCGATCTCGAAGGCGAGCGCTTCGGCGAGCGGCAGTTCCATGCCGCGGTCCACCGCTTTTTTCACTTGGCGCACCGCGATGGGACCGTTGCGCGCGATCAGGCGCGCCAGCTCCAGGGCCTTGTCCATGAGTCCGGAGGCCGGTACGACGTGATTGACCAAACCCCAGGCAGCCGCCTCGCGGGCATCGATCATGCGTCCGGTGTAGAGCAGTTCCTTGCCCCGGGCGATGCCGGCGCGGCGCGGCAGGCGTTGGGTGCCACCCGTTCCGGGCATGATGCCGCGGGTGACCTCCGGCTGGCCAAAGCGGGCGTGCTCCGCCGCGACAATCAGATCGCAGGCCAGGGCGTACTCGCAGCCGCCGCCCAGTGCGACGCCGTTGACCGCCGCGATCACCGGTGCGGGAAAGCGCCACAAGGCCTCGCAGGCCTCCTCGAAGATGACGTGCTGTCGCCGCCAGACGTCCTCGCTCATGCCTTGGCGTTCCTTCAGGTCCGCCCCCGCGCAAAATGCCTTCTCGCCACTGCCGGTCAGGATCACCACACGCACATCCGGCTGCCGGGAATGGTCGAAGTCGCGGAACAGCGAGCGCATCTCCTCGCCCATCCGGGTGGTCATCGCATTCATGGCCTGGGGCCGGTTGAGGGTGACCTTTATGATGTGGGGTTCCACGGACTCGACGAGTAGGGTCTCGTAGCCAGTCATTGCCGCTCCGCTGTGTGTCGCTTGCGATATCGGCCGCGTGACGCCGCGCCGGCGGCCCCTATCCCCCGGTTTCGCGTGCGCCAAGGATATACCGCGCCCCGGCGATTGGATTTTTCGCCCAAATGGGAGATAACGTTTCCGCGATCATCATTTACCGAACACACGCGCTGACGCAAGGCAAGCGGATACGCGGCTTTTTTTTGCGGAGTTTATTGCGGAGTTTTTGTGAGGAAAATTTGTAGAGGCGGTCATTTGCAGGGGCCGCCGTCCCCGGCATGCGACCTTTTCACGACCTTTTCAAGTAGGGCTGCCACCGCATCGAGGAAGCCGTTGCCATGACAGGGATACGACTGGAGCCGCCCGCCCGGCTCAATATGAACATCGGTGAGGCCATGTTTACCCAGCGGGCTATTCGCCGTCTGAAGCCGGACCCCATCGGCGATGAGGAGCTGAAGATCATCATGGACGCGGCATCGAAGGCGCCCAATGGCGGCAACGAGCAGCCGGTGCGCTTTTTCGTCATCCGCGCCAGGGAAAAAATCCGGGCCTTCGGCGCGTTGTATCACGAGGCGTGGTGGGCAAAGCGCCTCGAGCAGCGCGGCTGGAGCAAACCGGAGGACGTGCCCAAGGAGGACAAGGTGTACCAGTCCGCCATGTTGCTGGCGGACGAGATGCGCGACGCGCCGGTGGTGATTCTGGCTTTCAGCCTGGCCAAAGGCCGCGCGAACTCGGTTTTTCCGCCGGTGCAAAACCTGCTGCTGGCCGCCCGCGCCCTTGGCATCGGATCCACGCTGACGACGCTGCACCCCAAGGTGATGGAGCGCGTCTACGAGATGTTCAGTATTCCCGGGGAGGTGGAGTTCCATTGCTGTATTCCGCTGGGCTACCCGCGCGGCCGCTTCGGGCCCACCTCGCGGCTTCCCGCCGGCCAGACGACGTTCTACGATGAGTGGGACCATCCGCCCCCATGGGCCTGATCCGCGGCCCCCGCGCTGCGAATGGCTGGGAACACTACGCAGCGGTCTCAAAAACGAAATGGCGGGGGCACAAGCCCCCCCGCACCGCCCTTGTGCGTTTTCAGGGGAGCAGCGCGCGACACGCAAGCGGTGCATCCCTCGTTCGCCGGCCGCATTTTTCGGACCGGTTCCAATTTGTAGCCTATGACTCGGCACGAGTCATTACAGATAGTTCCGTGGAGCAACCGCGGATTGAGGCAGATGAGCTCCGATATAGGACTCTGTTATTATGTTTATCTGTGATTATCTGTGTACATCTGCGGTTAGATCTGACGAGCTAGTATGAGTACATCGAAAGCACGGGAATTTTCATGGCCCTGCACACCGTCACGCTGATCGGCAATCCAGAACCGATTCCAGTGGGCAAGATCGTCTGCATGGGCCGCAATTATGTTGCGCACATCGAGGAGCTCAACAACCTCCGGCCCGAGCGGCCCATGTTTTTCATCAAGCCCGCAACGGCGCTGAGCCCGATCGACCAGCCGATCCGCATTCCCCCGTACTCCAGCCAGGCGCGCCACGAACTGGAGCTGGCCGCGCTGATCGGCAAGACCCTGACCTGCGCCAATGCGGAGGATGTCTACCCCGCCATCGACGGTTATGCGGTGGCACTGGACGTGACGCTGCAGGACGTGCAGGAAGAGGTGAAGAAGAAGGGCCACCCCTGGGAGATCGCCAAGGGCTTCGACGGATCGTGTCCCATCTCGCCCTTCGTGCCGGCCTCGCAGGTGCCGCGTCCGCAGGAACTGATGCTGCGCATGCGGGTCAACGGGGAGCTGCGCCACAACGACAGCACAAGGCTGATGATCTGGAAAATCCCCGAACTGGTCGCCGATGCCTCGCGCTACTTCACCCTGGAGCCGGGAGACATCGTCCTCACCGGCACCCCGGCCGGGGTGGGCCCTCTGGAGCCGGGGGACGCGCTGGAGATGGAGATCGAGCAGGTGGGGATCTACCATTCGACCGTAGTGGCATAGCGTTGCGACTCAGAAGTTCGTGTAAATTATGAAGCGATGCGACCGGATTTGATGGTCTCGCTAAAACCTCACCCCGCGGGCTGTCGCCCGCTGCCCCTCTCCTGTCGTAAAGACACCGCGGAGGGGGGCGAACAGGGCGGCATAACCCAGGAAATTGCCATCGGTAGCTCTCCCTCTCCAAAAATGGAGAGGGGGTCGGGGGGTGATGTTTCGGCAATAAAAACAAGCACTGGACGGCTTTATAGGCTACCGCTTCGAGCCATCAGAAATATGCTTATGCGCACGAAAAGCAAGGACCGGACTTCTAACTCACCACACAAGCGATAAGAGCCGGTCCATGCACTTCAGCGATTACGGATTGACGAGCGAACAGAGGGCCTTGTGCCAGGCCGTGCGCGATCTGTGCGCCCGCTTTCCGGAGACCTACTGGCGCGATCTGGACGCCCGCACCGCCTACCCCACCGAGTTCATCGATGCGCTGACCGAGGGCGGATACCTCGCCTCCATGATCCCCGAGGAGTTCGGCGGCATGGGGCTGGGCGTGATGGACGGGGGCCTGATCCTGGAGGAGGTCAACCGCTCCGGCGGCAATTCCGCGCCCGGCCACGCGCAGATGTACATCATGGGCACGCTGCTGCGCCATGGCAGCCCCGAGCAGAAGGAGGCCTACCTGCCGGAGATCGCCAAGGGCACCTTGCGCCTGCAGGCCTTTGGGGTCACCGAGCCCGATGCCGGCTCGGACACCCTGAGCATTACCACCCGTGCGGTGCGCGAGGGCACCAAGTACGTCGTCAACGGGCGCAAGGTGTTCATCTCCCGCGTACTGCAATCGGACCTGATGCTGCTGCTGGTGCGCACCACCCCCAAGGAGCAGTGCGCCCGCCGCACCGAGGGCCTCAGCGTGCTGCTGGTGGACTTGCGCCGGGCGATCGGCGACGGGCTGGAGGTGCGGCCCATCGACACGATGGTCAACCATCACTCCAACGAGCTGATCATCGACAATCTGGAGGTGCCGACGGAGAACCTCGTCGGAGAGGAAGGGATGGGATTCCGTTACATCCTCTCCAGCATGAACGCCGAACGCATCCTGGTCGCCTCGGAGAGCATCGGAGACGGTCGTTATTTCGTGGAAAGGGCCGTGCAGTACGCGAACGAGCGCAAGGTGTTCGGCAAGCCGATCGGCCAGAATCAGGGCGTGCAGTACCCCATCGCACGTGCCTATGCCGCCGTGGAGTGCGCCCGCCTGATGCGCGATAAGGCCGCCCGCCTGTTCGACGAGGGCGGCAACCCGGGCGAGGAGGCCAACCTGGCCAAGCTGCTGGGCGCCGAAGCCGCCTGGCAGGCCGCGAACATGTGCATGGATACGCACGGCGGCTACGGCATGGCCACCGAGTACAACATCGAGCGCAAGTTCCGCGAGTCCCGGCTCTACATGGTCGCTCCCGTCACCAACAACATGGTGCTCAACTACATCAGCCACCAAGTCCTCGGCCTGCCCCGCTCCTGAAACCGCAAGTCGCCGCCAATGCCTCCCTTCTCACCCTCCGGAAGCCTGGGTGGCGCTATCGGCAGGGGCGGGGGGTCGCACTGGGCGCTCGGCAATCGGCCATTGCAGTGCTGCGCACATCACCCCCAGCGCCGAGTCGATCCACCACATCGCCTTGTTGTTGCCGGAGGCATTGGCTTCGCCCCTTGCACCCCGGAACAGTGCTATATAAACAACTTGCTAATACTACTTTCTGACTTAAGGCCCGTCGCGGGGACGGGCCAGGGTCGTGATGACTTGGTCAAACAATGCGTCCAGCAGGTCGCGTCTGAGGGCGGCCAGGCTTTTGCGGCCGACCGGGGGGAAAACCCCGCGCCAAGGATGCGGGTCTGGGCTGGCGCTGGGCCGGGTCCTGACGCTGCTGCAAGGTGAGGAAGCAATGGGCGAGCAACACCAGGGCCAGGTGGCGGTGCAACCCCGGCCAGTGGCGGCCCTCGTAGTCGTCCAGGCCCAGTTCGCCTTTGGCGTCCTGGTAAAACCGCTCCACGATCCAGCGCACGTGCAGCAGACGGACTTGTTCCTTCAGACCGAGTTCATCGAGGCCCCAAACCAGGGACTGCTTGCGGTCGCCCCCATGGCCCGACAAGGGACGCTCCCCGATGAGCCAACCGCTGCTGCCCAGGTGCTTGCCGCGGTGCCCGACGCGGTAAACCCTGACGCGGGCGAATTGCTTGACCAGCGGCCCTTTGGTGCCTTCGCGCCAAGTGACCCGGCGCCAGGCTTTTGCCGACAGTCCCTCCAGGATCGTCTGCGCTTTCAGGCTGGGCACGCGCCGTTCCAGGGTCGATGCCTTGCGGGGGCGGCCCTTTCCGGCATAGGGCGGGGCGGGCGGATCGCCGGCGTCGCCCTCCACGGCCTCCGCGAGGCGAAACCGCACGGCAACGCCGATTCCCGCGCCGTAGGCCAGTTGCCGGGCCTCCAAGCCATCCAGGAACGGATTCTGGTTCCCATAGCCGGCATCGATCAACACGGCGCGCGGAATCACGCCGGCTGCGCGCCCCTCCTCGATCAGCTGCAAGGCGATCTGCCCTTTGGTCTGGAAGCGCGCGGCCTTGGGCACCTGCGCCCTGCGGCAGCGAGCGCGATCTTTTGCCCATCTCTCCGGCAGGTACAGACGCGCCAGCACGGGCCAGTCATACAGCGAATCCACATAGTGCGTACTGACCACTATCTGGCAGTTGTCCACGCGCCCCAGCGTCCCGGAATACTGGCGGGCCACCCCCACCGAGTGGCGGCCTTTCTTGGCAAAACCGGTGTCGTCCACCACCAGCACTCCGTTACCGACCGAGGCGCCCTGCACCATCTGCCCGATCCGCAGGCGGTCCATTTCCCCGGAATCCCAAGCCGCGCGGGTCAGAAAACTCTGCAGCCGCTGGCCGCTGATGCCCGGCAGCGCACGGCCCATGCCCGACGCCGTCTTGCGCGGCAGGTCGGCCAGCAGCCCCGTCGCGTAGCGTTCCAGCGCCTGCCGGCTCTCCGAGCGCACGACCAGTTCCCCGAAGGGTTTCAGGAACGCCCCCAACGCGGCCAGCGGCTCGGCTCCCGCTTTGATGATCGCCATCGCTCCTCCCTGAGCAAAAGGTTGCGATGGCAGAATACTTCAATCAAATCAAAACGAAAAGAGTAACTCACAAAGTAGTACTAAGAATTACGATGAAATATCTCAACCTCAGTTTTCGGGGGGCGCGGAGGGGCTAGTTCCCCCGCATTTGCTTTTCTTCGGATGAATCACAGCCCTTATAACGGAGTAGACTAAGCGCCCTCAGACCCGGATGCGGGCGGCCAGCGCAGCCAGTTCTTCCTGGGGCGGGTTCTTGGCGGGCCAGGTCAAGGCCACCCCATCGTCTGTGTGACGGGGCAGCACGTGCAGGTGGAAGTGGGCGATGGTCTGCCAGCCCGCCTTGCCGTTGGCCTGCAGCACGGTCAGCCCCTCCGGGGAGAAGGCACTGCGCACGGCCGCGGCCACCTTGTGTACCGTCTTGAATACGGCGGCCGCCTGTTCCTGGCTGACATCGAACAGGGTTTCCGCGTGGGGTTTCAGGGCGACGATGACGTGCCCCGGGTTGACCTGCCCGATGTCCATGAACGCCAGGGTCTGATCGTCCTCGTAGACCTTGTGCGCCGGAATCTCTCCGGCGACAATCTTGCAGAAAATGCAATCGCTCATGGGCCGTCTTCCTTTTATTGGACTCGCACCCGTTTGGGTGGTGCTCAGTTTACCATGCGGAAATGCCGTTGCCAGGCCTCATGAATCCAGGCACGGTGCACATCGGCACGTCGGGCTGGACCTACGGCGACTGGGCGGGAGCGTTCTATCCCCAAGGCGTCAAGGGCGCCGAGCGCCTCACCTATTACGCCGAGCGGTTCAACACGGTGGAGGTCAATGCCACCTTCTATCGCCTGCCGACCGCGGGGATGGTCGCAAGCTGGAACCGCCGCCTGGCGCCGGATTTTCGGCTGGTGGTCAAGGGTGCGCGCCTCGTCACCCACCTCAAGCGGCTGAAGGACTGCGAAGCGCCCCTGCGGGCCTTTGTTGAACGGGTGCGCCCGCTGCACACCCTGCGGGTGATCCTGTGGCAGTTGCCGCCCACGCTGCACAAGGACGTGGGACGGCTGACCGAATTCCTGGCGATGCTGCCGGACGGCGTCCGCCACGCGGTCGAGTTCCGGCACGAAAGCTGGTGGGACGGCGAGGTAGCCAGGACGCTGGAGCGGCACGCGGCCGCCTTTGTCGCCATCAGTCACCCTCGCCTGCCGGACGCTGTGCTGCCCACCACGGATTTGCTCTACGTCCGGTTTCATGGATTGGGCGAGCGGCTCTACGACTACGACTACCGCAGCGAAGAGCTGGCCGCATGGTCCGCGCGCCTCGCCCCGCACCTGGAAGGCCGGCGGCTCTACGCTTTCTTCAACAACGACTTGCGCGCCAACGCGGTGCGCAACGCGCAGGCCCTGCGCGCCCTGCTGACAGAGCGGTGAGCGCGGGCTTGGCGCGTCGTCCGGGGGAGGACATTCACTCGCGGGCGCGCAGTGCGACGCAATTCGCCGCGACTCAACCATCATGTGATTGAATTGAAAACCGTTTTTGGTTTAAACTGGTTCGAATGTTGAATGGCCTCATGGCGATAGGAAGAACGGGAATCGGCGGCGCGCAATTGCCTCCCAGGCCGGTACTGCGCATCGCGGCGCCCACGGAAGGCCGGCAGGCGCTCCTTACCCTGGATCGCTGAGATGAGAAGACGCACCCAGACCGACAGTCCGGCGGGCAAGATCATCGCCTACAAGCTCGATCCGGGCGTGTTCGTGGTGGAGGTGCCGGAGACGGGGCGCAAGATCAACCTGGGTCAACCGCCTGACGTGATCAAACGCCTGCAACAGGTTGGCTATGCCGGTGCGAACGGTGTGACCACATTCGTGCTGGTGGACTCCAAGCTGCAGGGGGACGCCATCAGCTGGTGCCTGACCGAATTTCCCGTCCTCTACGCGCTGTACTACATCCTGGTCAAGGTGAACGGACAGTCGCTGCCCGCCATTTTCGCCGGCAGGCGCCCCATGCTGGTCGGACTGCACAACGATGTGCGACAGGCCATGGTCATGATCAAGTACGGCAATTACGGTGTGGATGACATTGACGAGTTCGATGGGATGGACATTCCCGCCGCGACCAAGCAGGCCCTGCGGCAGGAGATCCTCGGGCTGGCCGTCGGCAACGTCATCAAGGACAGCGAGGCGTTCATCGAGCCCGTATTTCTGGACCCCAATCCCCGCAACGAGCACGAGTTCAGCGATATCGGCGATGGGATCCGGGTGGGGCACGTGGGCTACAACACTTACCGCTTTGTGTGCGGAAGCGATCATTTGGACGTGGATGTCACCCTGGCCCCGGGCGAGCGCTTCCGTCCTCCCGTGGCATACAAGCATCTCAAATTCCCGGTGACGAATTTCGGCATCTGGCACACCGGGGAATACGACGGGATGGATCCCTACTACAGTTGTGCCCACACTTCCATCATCCATAAGTACGAGCCCATCCTCATCGACTTCCCGTCCAACATGACGGACATCATCAACCACAACGGGCTCTCCAAACAGTCGGTCAATACCATATTGCTGACCCACAACCACGACGATCACATCGGCGCCATGGTGGAGCTGTTCCGGCGCTCGGGGCACTGCCAGATCGTCACGACCGAGCCGGTGCGCCATTCCGTCGTCAAGAAACTGTCCGCGCTGGTCAATGTGCCGGAACGCACGGTGCACGATAGTTTCCGCTGGACCATATTGCCCTTCCGCTCCGACAACCCCTACCAGACGGAAACCATCAACCTGGACGGACTGCACGTGACCGGCCATCTCAGTTGCCACAGCGTGCCGACGACGGTTTATACGGTCCGCATCAATCACGACGGCTATCGTTACACCTACGGCCATTTTCTGGACATCGTGGCCTTCAAGCGCATGAAGCGGATGGTGGAAGAGGGCTGGATGCCGGAAAAACACCTGGAGCACCTGCACACCGTCGTTCGCAAGACACCCTACAACCTCATCAAGTACGATGCGGGCTGCATCAACGACGACGCCCTGGCCTTCACCGTTCACGGGCAATGGCAAGACTTGAAAGGGTCGGCGACGGACCGCAGCTTCCGCGTATTCACCCACGCCTCCGAGCCACTGCTGGACCCCGCCTACGAGATGGAAGGGCGTTTCGTCAGTGTCGGCGATCTGGATTCCACGCTACGCGACGTCAACGGCCGCATCGTGCGCCTGGGAGGCGACAAGACCGCCATTACGGCATTTTACAGGCAGGCCTACCGCTCCGTGATGGCCTATTTCGAGAGCCTGGTGGATTGCGAGCCCGGCTCGCCCACCGCGGGAATGATGAATCACTATGCGGGCGCCTTCGCCAACTGTCCCAAGCTGCCCGATCCCAACATTGGCGCGTTTTTGTTTCAGCAGGGCGCAATCAGCGACGCCGTCATCGTCATCGTGCGGGGCCAGGCGGAAATCATCATGCAGGACGATCGAGGCGAGGTGATTTTTCGTTCCGGCGTCGGTGACGGCGAGGTGTTGGGTGATCTGGGCGTCATCGCCTCGCTGCCCCGCAATGCGTCCATCAAGTCCGTCAACCGCCTGTCGTACGTGTCGGTGCCGGACACCCTGTTTCTGGAGGCCATGCAGGCCCTGGGCGTACTGTACGACGGATACTTCAAGGAGATGTTCCAACGCCGCCTTTTCTTCCAGTCCGCCCATGCGATCTCCCGGGACGTTTCCACCCTCGCCCTGAACCGTATCGCGAAAGTGAGTGAAACACGCCAGGTGAAAAAGGGAGAGGAGCTGGTGGCCAAGGGCAAAAAGGACGGGAAGTTGATTATTGCGAGCAAAGACGTGCAACTGACCGTCGGGCGACGTACGGAACGCATCCCCGCTCCCACGGTCGTCGGGGAATGCGAATTCTTTCTGGATCGGGGCAAATCTCCCCCCGCCCGCCTGCACACCGCCACCGCGCTGGCGCCGATGCAGGTCCTGACGGTCGACGCCCGCCACGTGCGGGACTTCCCGGTGATCGTGGACAATCTGCGCCACCTGATCCGCTTGCGCCGCCGCACGATCTACGGGGATCTGCCCAAAATCGACCCCACCTTTCCCTGAAGAGCGGTGAACCACGGATTGCGGCGTAGGGCTGCCGCCGGGCCCACCACGCCTCAAAGGCTTGCGCTCATCTGCTGGCTACCGTTCATAAAGCATGATCTCCACTTCCTGGCGCAAGATGGGCAGGTCTTTTTGCACCACGTCCCAGACCACCTGCTCGTCCACAGCATCGTAAGCCATGGATGAGGATGTTACGGAAACCAATGATGCGCTGGCGCTGGCTGATACGGGAGGCGGCGGACTCATCGATTCGGTTCAGCCTGTTCAACGCTTCGCCGATGATTTCGAACTGGCGCTCCACACCAGATCGCAACAGCGCATCGTCCATGTAGTCGCGCAGGGTCTTGCCGGCGGTGAACTGAAGGATCAGGTCGGTCGCTTGCAGGATATCGTGAAGGGGTTTCTTTGCTTCAAGCGGCATAGAGGATCGTCCTGGAAGGGCCGATCCCCTCCAGAAAATAAGGATTGCGGATGGCGCGAATCATCACCAAGTCGACGGAACGGCCAAATAGCGCCTGCAACTCCTCCAGCAAACCGAAGTAGGCATCTGCATGCTCACCGGACGGGAGTGGGAGGAAATCGACGAGAAAATCCAGATCGCTGCGCTCAGGGTCAAACCGCTCACCACCCGCCTATCCGAACAATTCCAGCCGGGCCACCCTGTAGTGCCGGCACAACCCTATCAGCGCCGCTCGTTTTTCCGTAGTCAGTTCGATCATCCACCCGCCTCCCTCATCGGCCTCCAGGGCGGAACGCCCCGCAGCCGCTCTGAACCTTCGCGCGTCCGAACACCGCCCGGGCCAAAGTCGCAGCGGCATCCGCGGTCGCGGGGTCTATGGCCGGCCCGTCTGCTTATAGCCGGATTCGGCGCGGGTGTCGCGTCCCTGGCGCCGGCCTATTCATAAACCCTCCCCCGCCCCGGCCCAACTTCCCCCCCCGTTGCCACCCT
>JACZVE010000323.1 GCA_022572825.1 SAR324 cluster bacterium | reverse complement strand
CAACGGCCCACCGGCCCCCGTGATTTTGCGGGTGACGGATACAGCCCCCCGTTCGGCCTCTCCGGCAGCATCGGGAATCAAATCAAACGGGTCTTCCCGCCAGACATCGTCGCTACTTCTTCCTCACCAGCCGGTAGATCCAGTGCACGTGCGTCACGTCACCCGGATTGGAAATTGTGAACTTGATCCCTTCCGGAGGGGCCCACCGGCTGCCCACCGTATACACGGTAGAGGTGCCATTGGTGTGGTCAATCACCGATATGGAGCCCCGTGTGACGGTGCAAAAAGCGATGTTTTTAACGGTGCCTTCCAAAACGGCACCAGGCGCCCTGGTCAGCTTTTGCAGGATTACTTTTCCATGCCAGGGACGTCGACCGGATACTCGGCCACCAGTTGCACCTTTACTCCCTTCGGCAGCTCCTGGGACCAACCCTGCGCAGGAACCACCAACAGCAGGAACAGGACCGCCACAACAGGCGCGGCGATAAGGAATGCGCTACGGTTCATCATGATTCATCCCCTATTACGGTTTACTTTCGGCCATCGTCAGTGCGCGAGCTGCGCAGACACACATTAGTCGAACAGCGGGCCATTGTATATTGCAGCGCTCACAGCGGTCCCCCGTGCCAAAATTCATCGCGCAGCCTCACCGACCGCACCCCGGCGGCGGGCGCGTCGCCGTTCCTAGCGCCCCATGTAGGACTCCATGTACTTGAGATTCTCCTTGAGGGTCTGCACGAGCAGCTCCAGCACGTTGCGAATGGAGAGCATGCCCAGCACCGTGCGGCCATCCTCTGAGATGGGCAGATGCCGGATGTGCTTTTCCAGCATCAGGTTCCACACGTCATCGATGTGCAGGGTGGGCGGCACCGTAATGACGGGCGAGGTCATCACTTCGCGCACCTGCGTCTTGTCCGGGTCGAGCCGCTTGGGCAGGACCTTGGTCATCACGTCGCGCTCGGTGAAGATGCCGATGATGCGACCCTGCTCCACGACGGCGACGGCCCCCACGCGGGCGGGCAGGGACGCTTCCACCGCCTCCATTACGCTGCTGTCGGGCGCAACCTCAACGGCTGGACGATGGGCGACGGTGAGAAGGTTCATGGAGCGCTCCAGGGGGCGGTAGAGTGAATCGGCGTCGAATGGACCATCGGCTACTCCGCATCCATATACAGTCCCGACGGGCGCGCGGCAAGGATTTTGGCCCTCGGCGGAGATTCCGCCGGCAAGAGCACGCGATGGCGCAACCCGTTCGGTACGGCCCTGACGGCTGGCCCGCTTTTCCCATTGGAACAGGGCCGGCCGGGGGCAAGGGTGTGCGATTGAATTCGACGCCCAATCGATCTTAAGATCACGGGCCGCCCGGCAAGACAGAGGCTGCGCTCGATTTTCGGCGCTCTTCCCTGATTTCTGGTGGATGCATGGACCCCAAGATCCTGGCGCAACTGGTTGGCGCCCTGCTGCGCTGGGGGTCGCTGGGCAGATTGGGATCAAAGACGGTACGCAAGGAAGTGCGGAAAATCATCGAGGGGGTGCAAACCGTCGATGATGCGCGCGCGGGTGCCATCGCCCGCGCCAAGCGCGAAATACTGGAGGAAATGGGCGCCTACCTGCAAAGGCTCTCCGCCGTGCGCAGCGGCCAGGTGCCCGCGGGAAACACGGTCGCCCTTTCCAGCGGTTTGACACACTCCGAGGTCGTCAAGGAAAAGCCCTTCACCAGCGGCGACCGGCAAGGCATACGCATCGTCGTCAAGGGCAAGGTGGCCCAGGTGAACCTCGATGGGCGTGCGCGAAAACTGCTTGCGGATCGCATGCGGCTGGAGCGGTTAAAGGCCTCCGAACAGCGCGATGCGGCGCTGCTGGAACGGCATGAGTCGCTGGAGGCGGAAAACGCGCGCCTGGCGGGCAGAGGCAGTGCCGCCAAGAAGAAGGCGCTGCGGGCGGAATTCCGGGATAATTCCCGCAAGCTCACCGCCCAGGAGTGGCATGCGAAGCTGGAAGCACTGTGGAACGGCATCGAGTATGCGGATGCCAAGCAGGCCATCGAATACATCAACAAAGCCATTGAACTGGTGCCCGACTATCCCGTCTATTACTTCTTCCGGGGGAACGCGAACTACTACTGGAAGCAGTACCCGCCGGCCCTGAGAGACTTCGACACGGCCATCCGCCTCGATCCTCGCTATGCCGAGGCATTCAACAACCGGGGCAACACGTACTATCAGCAGCGGCAATACCCGCGGGCCATCCAGGATTACGATGCGGCCGTCCGGTTCAATTCTCACTACGCCGACGCGTTCAACAACCGGGGCAACAGCTTCTACCAGCAAAAGCAATTCCCGAGGGCCATCGAGGAATACGACAAGGCGATCCGCCTGGATGAAGGCAATGCGATCTACTACAACAACCGGGGTATCAGCCACGACGGCCTGGAGCAGCGCGCCCAGGCCCTCGAGGACTACGCGGAGGCCATCCGCCGCGATCCGGATTATGCGGTGGCTTTCTACAACCGAGGCCTCACGTACGCGGTGCTCGAACAGCACGAGCGGGCCATCGCGGACTATCAGCAGGCCATCCGCCTTGACCCCAAAAATGCCGACGCATACTATAGCCGGGGCAGAAGCTACGAGAAGCGGGGTTACAAGGGAGCGGCCAGGCGGGATTGGCGAAAGGCCTCCAAGCTGGGACATCTGCGGGCAAAAGAAAGCATGCGGAAGCTTGGTTGAGCGCCTGCAATGCGCCGGCGTCCTCCCGCGGTCGCCCGCGATCGCCGCCCGCCCATAAATCCATCAGCATAGGCATTGCACGAGGTGATGGAATGGAGATTACGAGCGGCCAGGAACTGCGGCAGATGTATGGCCAACCCAGCGAGCGGGCGCGCCGCAAGCAATTGTCCGCGCTGGACGCGCACTGCCGAAACTTGATTGCCCTCAGCCCGTTTGTCGTGATCGGATCGTCCGCGCCGGACGGCGGGGCCGATGTCTCGCCCAAAGGCGACGCGCCAGGATTCGTAGCGGTGCTGGACGACCGCACCCTGCTCATTCCGGACCGGCCCGGCAACAACCGCGTCGACACGATGACCAACATCCTGAACAACGCGCAGGTGGGTCTGCTGTTCCTCGTGCCTGGGATGAACGAGACGCTGCGCGTCAACGGGCGGGCCCGCCTCACCCGGGACGAGAGCCTGCTGGCGCCCCTGGCCGTGGGGGGCAAGGTGCCCAGAACGGGTCTATTGGTGGAGATCGACGAGGTGTTTTTGCACTGCGGCAAGGCGCTCATCCGCGCCAAGCTGTGGGACCCGGCCACGCAGATCGACCGGTCGCAGTTTCCCTCCCTGGGCCGTATGCTGGCCGACCAGATCGGGGGCATGGATGTGGCGGAGGCGGAGCGGAGGACCGAGGACGCCTACAGGAACCGGCTTTATTAGCCGGCCGGCAACGCGCCCATCCCACGTAGCGCCCCGACGCACAACGATCGCAACCGTCCGCACCCATTGCCGCCCCGTGCCCGGAGTCGCGTGCACGGGGTGGCGATCCCGGCTAGTTGTCCATGGACGCCAGCTTGCTGTTGGATCCCATCTTCCTCGTCGTCGCCGCGGTCGCGCTGTGGGTGATCTACCGCTTCAGCGGCATCCGTACGTGGCGGTTGCGCCGGCAACAGGCGGCCTTGCACGAGCAGGCCACTCGGGAGACCAACCCGAGCCGCCGGCGGGAACTGCTGCAGCAATGGAGCGAGCTGGGCGGGCCGCGGGAAAGCAGGCGCACGTTCGACAGGCGACGGGTGCGCGATCAGGGGCAAAAAGCGCGGGTGAGTGGCAAGCCTCGTTCCGCCAACCCCTATCCTCATTCCCTGTGGGGCAGGGGACGCCTTTGGAAGCTGGGCTGGAAGGCCGTGGACCGCAACATCAAATGGATCGAAACGCAGCGTTGATGTTTTCCCGGCCCTGCACCCCAAGCGCTACCTTACGACCCATTCCCTGCATAGCCGCCGATGCACGCAGATGAACACCGGTAAATACAAGCGGTAAAAGCCGCTCACAGTGGGCTTGACGTCCATATCGTCGCTGCCGAAATTCGATTTGTTGCGTGACAGCGTGTCTCGCATCGGTCCGTTCGATCACCCGCGCATGTTCGTACACGAATTCCAAAATGCCTATACCCTTAGCTCCGCAAAGCCTGTAGATATGACTCTCTCCCGTGCTCGGTGCACTATCGCTAGTTGCCATACCCCCGGCCCCTCTCCACTGCGTGGAGAGGGGGGTGCCTTCAATCTACGATTAATGCGACTCCGTTGGTAATGCCCCGAATTCGCTTTCGGGCG
>JACZVE010000322.1 GCA_022572825.1 SAR324 cluster bacterium | reverse complement strand
GGACTGGACGCCGCCGCCGCCCCATGAGACCATAAAAGGCCTGGAAAAGGCGTATCAGGCCCGTCGTGCGGCGGTACGAGCGGTGTTCCTTCCACGAGGGCGGCAGCCGCCACGAGCGGCGCCCGCAACTCTGCGCCGATCCGAAGGCAATCCGGCGGTGCCGGCAGCGCGAGGAGGGCGAGGCGCCCTGTATGCGAATGGCTATATTCGCGAATAGCTATCGTTGCTGACGGCCATGTTTTCTGACGGCTATGTTTGCTAACGGCAAGAGAGAATGGGCGCGCCTTTCAGGGCTGAGGCGCATAAAGGCATGGTCGGATGCCCGCCTGCGGGCGCTCACGCAGGATCCCTTGCTGCGGGACTACGAGGATACGGTGCGGCGGCTGCTGAAGGGCAGCTTCCAGGATCTCTCGCCCGCAGTGCGCAGGGAGAAGGTGGAGCAGATCATCGGCCTGTCCGCCATGGCGGCCATGGCGACCGCCTCGGCTCCCATACCGTTCCTGGAGTTGCCCGTACAACTGGCCATGGTGCGCGCGATCGCCAAGGTGAACGGCGTGGAAAAGCCGGGCAAAAAGGTGCTGTGGGAGCTGGCTGGCGCGCTGGGGGGCGGGCTGTTTTTCCGCCAGGTGATGCGCATGCTGCCCTTCATTGGGCCGCTGCCCTATCTCTCCCGCATTTATGGGGCCACCTGGGCGCTGGGCCGCGTCGCCCATATCTACTTTGATCAAGACGGGCCGCCCGGCGAGCCGGAGCGCCTGCGCACGCTCTACGAGCGTACCGCCGCGGAGCGCACCCGCGAACAGAGCGAGCGGTTGCAGCGCGGCGATCTGGAGGCGCAACTGCGCTACCTGGACGATTTGCTCGCCCGCACTGTCATCAGCGAGGCCGAGTACCGCAGGAAGCGCGACGAGCTGCTGGCGCTCATCTGACGATCGCAGGCCGCCGCACCCATCCTCCGTGGCGTTCCCCAGGGCGTGCCTGCACGAAGGCTCCGATGGCCAGGCCACATTCCGCTTGGTATTCCCCTGTCTCTGTGCGACAAATAGGTGTGCCTGAACCCTTGTTGCCGTGAGTGAAGGGGCTGATTGCGCCGCGTTCCCCGGCGGCCGTTCGGCTGGATTTTTCTTCGCTTCCGGCCGACGCGATCGCGAAGGGAGGCCATCATGAATCTGCTCAGCATCGCCCGCGTTCCCCCGATACAGGTCTCGCCGGAGGACACCGTGATGCACGCCATCGACGTCTCGCTGCCCGCCAAGGTCGGCGCCGTGGCCGTCGTGGAGGCCGGCGCCCTGGTCGGCATATTCAGCGAGCGGGACGTCATGCTCAAGGTGGTGCACAAACGGCTGGACCCGGACAGCACCCGCATCCGCGACGTAATGACGACCCCGGTCATCAAGATTCCGCCCACGATGCCGGTGGACGAGGTGTTGCAACTGATGCTGGACAAGCACATACGTCACCTGCCCATTTCGGAAGATGATGTGTCGGTTGCAGGGATGCTCTCGCTGCGCAACGTGCTGCACTTCCTGGTAGAGGACCTGAAGGAGAATCTGCACCACATGGAATCCTTCCTGACCGCGGACAGCCCCGGCGGCTAACCCGGCTGCCGACCACCGCTTCAGTTACTCGGCGGCACTGCCGACTTGTCATCCGCCATCGCTTGCGGAACGCTGGCGCGGGCGCTTGGATCGACAGGCGGGCCGTGGCAAGCCGTCCCATGCCGCAGCCGATACGTTCGCCAATGGGGATTCGCCCGCGAGCGGCCCGGGCGGGGTTGCTTCGTATGCGTGTGCGGGCCCATGCGCGCGGGCCAAGGTGCGGAGATGTGGAGATTCGAAGGGGAGAGCATTCATATCGACAACCTGCGGGTGCACTGCATCATCGGCGTGAACGCCTCCGAGCGCGCCCGTGAGCAGGCGCTGATCGTGTCGCTATCCTTCCCCGCCGATTTCTCCCGCCCCGCCCAAAGCGAAGTCCTCGAGCATACCGTAGACTATGCGGCGGTCGCCGATGTGGCCCGGGAATTCGTGCGTGGCGGGCGTTTCCGGCTTCTGGAGACGCTCGCCCGCGAGCTGGCTCTGCACCTGTGCCAACGGTTCGATCTGCCCGGGGTCACCCTGCGGGTGCGCAAGCCGGCGGCTATCGACGACTGCGACGGGGCGGCGGTGAGCCTGACCCTCACGCGCGAGGGGCGATGAACGCGCAGCGCGCCGTGCTCATCACCGGGGCCGGCCGCGGACTGGGGCGCGCAATGGCAGTGCACCTGGCGGGCCCGCGCACCCGGCTGCTCCTCCACTATCACGGCAGCGAGGCAGGCGCGGGCGACACGGCCAAGGAGGCGCGCGGGCGTGGCAGCGAGGTGGCCCTGCTGAAGGCGGATCTGGCGCTGGCGGCGGAGCGCGAGCGGCTGATGGACGCGGTGGCGGGGCAATGCGAAGCGCTGCACGTGCTGATCAACAACGCCGGCGTTTATCCCGATTGCGGCCTGCTGGAGATCAGTCCCGAGCAGTGGCAGACGGTGCTGGACGTCACCTGCAGCGCGGTGTTTCATCTCACCCGGCGGGCCGTGCCGCTGTTGCGGGCGGGCGCCCCGGCGCGGGTGATCAACCTGGGCGACTCCGCCGCGGATCGCATCACGGCGAGGCCGCAGGCCACCGCGTATCACGTGGCCAAGCTGGGCGTACACGTGCTCACGCGCAGCTTCGCCAAGGCCCTCGCCGCCGACGGCATCACCGTCAATATGATCTCGCCCGGTTTCCTGGAAAACAGCGTGGGCGAGGCCGGCTCGCCCATTCCCGCCGGGCGCGAGGGCACCTTTGCGGATATCCTGGGGGCCCTGGACTACCTGCTTTCCCCGGCCGCCGACTACGTGAGCGGAGCCAATATCGTCGTGTCCGGAGGGTGGAACCTTTGAGCGGTACCGCATAAGGCCCGCCCCGCGCAGCGGCGTCTGCCTTGACATCGCGGGTGTGCTTGACTAGGCTGGAGCCATGCGGGAGTAGCTCAGTTGGCTAGAGCATCAGCCTTCCAAGCTGAGGGTCGCGGGTTCGAATCCCGTTTCCCGCTCCTTCCCTCTCGCATGCCATTCAGAACGCGGGGTAGAGCAGTCAGGTAGCTCGTTGGGCTCATAACCCAAAGGTCGGTGGTTCAAATCCACCCCCCGCTACTGCGCATTACCGGTAGGACGCACGAAAGCCACCTTCGGATGACCGTGGGTGGCTTTTTGTTTCGCCGATTAACTCGCTCTTGGCCGTTGATGTTCAGCTTCAGCATTCACCCAGTAGGTGAAAGGCATTGGTTTCCGCCATCATTTGAATTTTTTGTAGGGTGTCTTCAGGATAGGTATTATTTCGGTAAACAATAAACAATCCTCTCCGGTGAACCGCGATGGCACGTATTTCCTTCGATCATGAGGCAGTTGCCCACTTCTGCAAGAAGCAACACATCCACAAATTCGCCCTGTTCGGCTCCGTGCTGCGGGACGATTTCGGCCCGGATAGCGATGTGGATGTGTTGGTTGAATTCGAACCTGGGGCAAAGGTCGGGTTGTTCGACATCTCCGGAATGGAATTGGAACTGTCACCGCTTTTCGGCGGGCGGAAGGTAGACCTTCGCACACTCCAAGACCTGGGGCGGCATATGCGGGACCGGGTGATCGCATCGGCCGAAGGGGTCTATGCTGCCTGAAGATCGGGAACGTCTTCGGCACATCTTGGACGCGGCGAAAGAAGCGATGTCCTTTGTTGCGAATCGGACGCGGGCCGACCTGGACACCGACAGGATGTTGACGTTGGCCCTGGTCAAGGAAATCGAGATCATCGGCGAAGCTGCACATCGGATGTCCGAGGATGCAAGAGGCGAAAACCCCCAAATTCCCTGGCCCCAAATTATCGGAATGCGGCACCGCCTTGTCCACCTCTACTTCGATATCGACCAAGACGTTCTTTGGGATACCGTTGCCGAGAACCTGCCTCCGCTGATTGCGGCCCTCGAGAAAATCCTCCCTTCCGGCAACTGAGCCGGTGGTCATTCCAAATTGATTTACATGAAAATTGGTCTGGTATCCCACTTTGAAAAAGGTGAGGATGCCGCAGCCCCCCCTCTACCAAACACCTCGCACGTTCGCCACGCCAATACTCTCGTCCTGGAAAACCCTAACTGGGTCGCTGCCAGGGCCGTGGCTTCATCCAGGAAGAACAGGGGGGGTGTACCGGCCTGGGGTCATCACCTGGCGATGACGGCCCTTGAATTCCAGGACACAGGTCACCCAATTCCTGTGGGCGAAAGGCTTCGCGATCTGGCCCTGGTCGTCGAGCTGAATG
>JACZVE010000321.1 GCA_022572825.1 SAR324 cluster bacterium | reverse complement strand
ATTGACATGAACGGCAATAACATCCTGGACAACAGCGATCTTGTTTGGGGGACTGACCCGTTGGACCTGTTAGCGGCGTGCATTGACAGCATGGATAACTGGCCGGCCAACCAGACTTTCGACTGGACCAGTGACATCGCGGCATTTGTAGGTTTTTCCATCTGGCAGGGTGGCACCCAGACATTTTCTGTGGAGAGCGATACAGGTATCTCGATGGGAGAGCGATTTCATTTTGACACGGGGCGATATGCCCAGTAGTCCTGCGCAGTTGATCTGAACCCTGCATTTGTCCTGAATTCCCCCGGAACGCCCTCCACGGGGGTTCCTCCCCGCGAATCTCGTGGCCACTGCCGATCTATTTCCCTTCATTCCCTCCCTAACACACCGGCCACACCCACCACACCGGCTTGACCACGGCCAGCGCCACGATGCCGATCATGAGCAGGGTGGGGACTTCATTGAGGAAGCGGAACGCCCTCTCGCCGAGGGGAAACGGCTCGGCGAGAAAGGCCCTGCGATAGCGCCCGGCCAGCATGTGGACGACGAGCAGGCCCGCCGCCAGCACCAGCTTGACGGTCAGCCACCCCTGCACCAGCAGGCAGGGCTGCAGGGCGATCATGGCCAGGCCCGTGAGCGTGGCGGCCCAGGCCGCCGGCACGGTGATGGCCAGCCACAAGCGGCGCTCCATGACCCGGAAACGGGCCATCACCACGCTCTCAGTCTCCGCCCGGTGGTAGACGTACAGCCGGTACAGGTAAAGCAGGCCGGCCATCCAGGAGATGACCGCCACGACGTGAAAGGCTTTGAGGAACAGGTACCACCCGGCCATGTCGCGCATCCTCCCGGAATCAACCGCGGCCCAGGCCCCCCGGCCCTGTCAGCCCCCCTGGCAAGCGCTCTCCTCCGCCGGCATCCGACGCGGCGCCGGGCTGGTCTCGCATCTGTGGGCGATCGGAGAATTCCCCGTGCCCTATCGGGTCCGCCCCGGCGGTTGAATGCGAGTGATGGCGGATTGCAGGCCGGGCAGGGCGCGGCGGCGCGATGGGTCCGTTGCGAGTGGAGCCGCCACGTTGGGTGGGGGATCGCGGCGATATCGAGCGCTATGTGCCGCCGTGATCTCCGTGCGGCCTGCACACCGCCCTTCCTTCATTGCCGGCCGGGAGATTTCATCGCGCCCTGCACGCGATAGGCGAGGTAATCGCTGAGATACAAAGCGACGAACGGCGCTGCCGCCGCCTGGAGTCGGGAATCCGTAGTCTTGAAATTTAGTCTTGCAATACGGTCAGGAGGCGCCCCCGACGGCTTTCTGAATGTCCTCGATGGTCGTCTCGTCTTCCAGCGTAGAGAGATCGCCCGCATCCCGCCCCTCGGCCATGGCGGTGATGGCGCGGCGGATGACCTTGCCCGAGCGGGTCTTGGGCAGGCCCGCCACCACGTGCACCTCCCGCGGACGGGCGATCGGCCCCACCTGATCGTCGACCTGTTTCTTCACGGCCACGGCCACCTCCTCCTCACTGAGGGTGACGTCATTCTTCAGTACGACAATGGCAACGACGGCCTGCCCCTTAAGCTCGTCCTTCACGCCCACGGCGGCCACCTCCGCTATGGCCGGATGGCCGCTGATCGCCTCTTCGATCTCGCGGGTGCCGAGGCGGTGTCCGGCAACGTTGATGACCTCGTCCGCGCGGCCCAGCACAAAGAAGTAATTGTCCGCGTCGCGGATGGCATAGTCGCCGGTGTAATAGAGCAGTTCGGGATAATGGCTGAAGTAGGAATCGAGGAACCGCTGATCGTCGCCCCACACCGTCGACAGCGCCCCCGGCGGCAAGGGCGGCCGCGCGACCAACACGCCCCGCTGGCCGGCGGGCATGACCTTGCCGCTTTCGTCGTCCACGGTCAGCAGATCCCACCCGTACACGGGAAATGTCGGCGAGCCGGGCTTGACCTCCTCCAGTTGCACGCCCACACAATTGGCCAGCATCGGCCAGCCGGATTCGGTCTGCCAGTAGTGGTCGAGCACGGTGACGCCCAGGTTCTCGTGCACCCAATGGTACGACGGCGCATCCAGCGGCTCTCCCGCCAAGAACAGCGTACGCAGCGAACTGACGTTGTGCTGCCGCATATACCTGGGGTCCTCTCGCCGTAGTATGCGCACGGCGGTGGGCGCGGAAAACATCACGTTGACCCGGTGCTCCTCCACGATTTTCCACCAGATGGCCGGATCCGGGTTGATCGGGGTGCCCTCGTAAACGATGGTCGTCATGCCGTGGAGGAGGGGCGCGTAGACGATATACGAGTGGCCCACCACCCAGCCGATGTCCGAGGTGGCCCAGTAGGTCTCGCCCGGCTTGCACCCGTATATGTGCTTCATGGAGGCGGCCAGGGCCACCGTGTGACCGCCCGTATCGCGTTGCACGCCTTTCGGGGTGCCTGTCGTGCCGGAGGTATAGAGGATGTAGGATGGCTCCCGGCTTTCCACCCAGACCGTCTCCACCGTTGCACCGTCCTGCTTGGCCGCCAGCTCGGCCAGGTCCAGGTCGCGCCCGGGCGTGAGCGGCATGTCCTTGTCGATGCCGCGATTGATCAGCAACACCTTCTGCGGCGCATGCTTGGATGCTTCGATCGCCCTGTCCACCAAAGGCTTGTAACGCACTACCTTGCCCGCGCGCATCCCGGCGTCGGCCGTGATCAGCACCTTGGGGCGCGCGTCGTCGATGCGTGCGGCCAGATTGTGAGGGGCGAAGCCCCCGAACACCACCGAGTGTATGGCGCCCAGCCGCATGCAGGCCAGCATGGCCACCAGCGCCTCGGGAATCATGGGCAGATAGATGATAACGCGGTCGCCTTTGGCCACGCCGAGATCCCGCAACACCGCGGCATAACGGATTATCTCCCCGTGAAGCTCGCGGTAGGTCAGCGTGCGGGTTTGGTTGACCTCGGTGGAGACCCACACGATCGCGTTCTGGTCGCCCCGCGCCTCCAGATGGCGGTCCACGCAGTTGTAGCAGGTGTTGGTCTCCCCCCCCACGTACCACCACGCGAAAGGCGGATTGTCGTAATCCAGTACCCGGTCCCACTTGCGGTGCCAGTAAATCTGCTCCGCCTGTACCTCCCAGAAGGCTTCCTTTTCTTTGATGGATCGGCGGAAAAATTGCTGGTATCGCTCGGACATTACGGCTACTCCATATCGCCACGCTTGCGAGGACGCCGAGGTGGCTGCCTCCCCCGGCTTGCCTGGGCGGTGTAAAGATACAGCAAATGCGAATCAACCGGGTCATTATACAGAAATTCGCCCCACAGGCTAATGCTGGCCACTGCCCGGTAGTGGTACAGTCTCGCTCCTCTTGAGAACAGCCAAGGGCTGCGTTACATAGAGACAGCGTGTGATACCGCGAGCCAAACAGCCTAAAGGGAAGGAGCTGAAATGAAACGGAATTCGCCGGGGACGGACATCCCGCCTCAGGATAGGCTCATCTATGCTCTGGACCGGATGACGCCGCCACAAGCGGTCGCCGCCGTTCGAGATCTTCACGAGGCAGTCCATATATTCAAGATCGGTTGGCCGCTGATCCTGCAGGGAGGGCTGGAAGTCGCAAACCAGATTGCGAATGCCGTGCCCGGAAAAGGCATTCGCGTTTTCCTGGACCTCAAGGCAGATGACATTCCAGAGACGATGTTCAGCTCCCTGGAAGAAATTGAACGAAGGACGGAAAATATAGTGTTCGTCACCGTTCATGTGCCAGATGTGAATATCGTAGAGTTTCTGGGGGAGAGGGCTGAGAGAAAGCTACAATTCAAGATTATCGCGATTACGCTGCTCACGAGTATGGATGACTCGGACCTCAAGGAGTTGATGATTGAAATGCCCAAGGACGAGTACGTGGTGCTCATGGCTACGCGAGCGCGTAACCATGGATGCGACGGCGTGATCTGTTCAGGCCAGGAAGTCAAATCGATAAAGAACGCACTTGGAACCGATTTTATTGCGATTACGCCGGGTATCCGCCCCACCTGGGGCATTGTAGAGGGTGACGATCAAAAGCGTGTGGTCACGCCTGCGGAGGCAATACGAAATGGCGCAGATCACATTGTCGTGGGGCGGCCGATTCGGAACGCTTCCGATCCGCTGGAAGCGGCGTGGAAAATCCGCTCTGAAATTGCATTGGCCCTTGAAAATGACAAAGGCTCTGAAAGCTCCCCCAACGATCCGCGTCTGTTCGCTGTCGGCTGATTCATCTTCCTGCACCAAATTCTCAGCTTAATCCCAATCGTGATCGGTTACGCTCAGCGCCATCGCTGGGGTAACTCGCATTGCAGGTTGCGTACAAGTGGTCTC
>JACZVE010000320.1 GCA_022572825.1 SAR324 cluster bacterium | reverse complement strand
CCAGTGGCTGGAATCCCACGGATTTCCTCGGTGGCAGGCTCCGTTTCATCGGCAGATGTGCCCTTCCGGGCAGCCCCGGCCGGGGCCGTTTTTGCCTCGCCCTGCGCAGTGCCCTGGGTTACACTCGGCTTCTGGGTAATCAATATCCCTTCCCGGGATCCCTCACGGTAGACGGTGATGCCCTTCAGCCCCTCTCGATCGAGGTGGGCGTGGATATCGATGATTGGGCTCTTAGCCATGGCGACTTAATACTATGGCTACTCTTGGTCTGTGTCAGTTCCTGCGCGCCAAAGATCAAGATTCGAGAGGCAAGATTTATAAGATTGTCAAGATTGCCGCTCTTTCATTTCGAGCAAAGCTTCCAGCTCGGCAACGGCCTCAAGGTCTCTGGGTCGACCTGCGGCCCGCTTCACTTCAATAAGACGTTTCAACCCAAGACAGCGACAAGAGGTCCCAAACAATTCCAGCATGATTGTGTGCGGCAGTAGATCTTCGTATCGACCTCCTCCCGTAATCTCACCGAACAAGTCGAGATCTCCCAAATCGGTGACCAGCGTGAAGTTCAGTCCGCGCGTGATCGTCTCTACATCGAAGCGAAATGGGAGTCCGGGGGGGGCGTCGCGGAGGTAGGGCGAGTGTGGATCCAGGGAAGCGGCCAGTCGGCCAACGTTATCCGGTATGCGGCGATACACAACATCAAGGTCCTGAGTCAGCCTTGCAGAGCCGTGGGCAGTGGCCGCGGCACCACCGATGAGTATGAATTCAACGTTGTTCTGAGTTAGTAGCCGAATCAGGGAGGGGAAGTCGGTCATTGTCCGGCGCGTTGGCCTGCCTGCCGGAGCTCAGCCGCAAACTGCTGCAACTCCATGAGCTTAAGGAAGCGCTCCTCAACCGTCAGCTTCAGATTCTGGCGCAACAAGCTCCGGTCGATATCGCGTTTGTAGGCCTCGATAACCGGATCCGGCTGCAGCCTGTCTTCGCTCATAATGGATGATAAGAACTTGCTTTTAAGGTTCAGGCACGGAGAACCCGAGAATTTCCGAACCCCCCTGCCGATCATTCCGCCTTCGAGGGTCCCAAGCCGCAGACGAAAGGCCAAACCGGCCGGCCATCCCTCGTTATGGGCAGAGAGTATCCGATAGCGACCAATTATGTCAACCTGGGGTCGGCTGCATGCAACGAACCTATGCAATACCGTTCGGCATGTTCTCGTGTCCCCTTTTTCCCATTACAGTGAGAGTTTTAGTGAGGCAGATCGACCGGTTGACAAAGCAGAGGAATTATATCAGCTAGTCTCATACTAGTCTATTTTGATCGGAGGTCTAATGCGTAAAGGGTTGTCTCTGGCTACGCGGGACAGAAAGATGCGAACCGCCGTCAAAGCTGCAGGTGTAAAACTTTTCACGGTGGCTTGAAACTGACTGAATAGGAATTTGCAAAAATTGGGGCCGATTCTTCCTCGCACCATCACGTGGTGCCGGATCCCAGGAGCATCGAGGCGCGCTTGCCTAGGCATCTCAACCAGCTACCGTCAAGCTCTTTCGGAAGCAACGTCCCTTATGACAGCTTTCCACGCGTCGTACGTCCGCGGCCTTGCCCTTGTACTGGAGCGTCGATGTCCGGGCGATCACGAACAGGCCGGAGACCTTGGAGAGATCGGTGATGATGTCCTCGGTGATGCCGTCGCTGAAGTATTCCTGCTCCGGATCGCCGCTCATGTTGACGAAGGGGAGCACCGCGATGGAAGGCCGGTCGGGCAAATCGGGTGCCGCCGGGGCTCTGGCGGTGGATGGCACGGCGGCCTCCGGGGGACCCGGCTCGTCACCGTCCATGAGCACCCGGTAGGTGCGCACCGGCTCGGGGATGTTCTTCACGGCCTGCGGGCCGATGTACTCGTACTTCACCTCCAGCCGGCCCACCACCCGATCGTAGGCCGCCCGGGAGATGCAGATGCCGCCCGGATCGGCAAGGGATTCCAGCCGCGCGGCGATATTCACGTCGTCGCCGTAGATTTCCTCCCCCTTCACCAGCACCTCGCCCAGGTTGATGCCGATGCGGAAGCGCATGCGCCGCGCCTCCGGCAGGGCGGCGTTGCGCTCGGCCAGTCGGCGTTGCACCCCGATGGCACAGGAGAGCGCATCGGTCATCGAGCCGAACTCCGCCATCAGCGCATCGCCGGTGGCGTCCACCACCCGTCCCCGGAACTCCGGGATGCGCGCGGCGAAGACCTCCCGGCACTCGCGCAACGACGCGACCGTGGCCTCCTCGTTCTCCCCCATCATGCGGGAGTAACCCGCCACGTCGGCCATCAGGATGGCGGCGAGTCTGCGAATCGGGGCTGAGGGTTCCATCGATGAGACCCCGGGGATGGCGGTGACTGGGAATTCGATCCGCCTAGGTCACCTTTCCCGGCGGGGAAAGTCAATCGGCGCCGCCCGGCGGGCACGGCAGGCGCGGGCGGCTCGCCCAATCCAATCGCGGGATTTGGGAGGGATTGCGGGCTGGTCAAGCGGGCCGTCATGCGCTAAGGATGGATGAGCGCACCACGCAAGGAATCGCCGCTCCCGGCCAACCGACCTTCCAAGAGACCGAAACCATGCGGCTCACCCGTCCGGTTCAGCTACTCATCGCCGCCGCGGTCGTCCTGATCGGCGTCTACTCGAGCACGTTCATCGTGGATCAGACGGAGGCCGCGATCGAGATTCGGCTGGGCGATCCGATCCGCGTGATCGAGGAGCCCGGCCTGTATTTCCGCCTGCCGTTCATCACCGAGATTTGGAAAATCGATCGGCGGCTGATCCTGCACGACATTCCGCCGGGCGCGATCATCACCCAGGACAAGAAGACCATGCTGGTCGACAACTACTCCAAGTGGCGCGTGGTCGACCCGCTGCTCTTCTATCAGACCGTGCGCAACCTGGTCGGCGCCCAGGCGCGGCTGGAGGACATCATCTATTCCCAGGTGCGCGAAACCCTGGGCAAATACACCCTCGCCGAGATCGTCTCGGATCAGCGCGCCGGTCTGATGGTGCAGGTCACCGACAACACGCGGGCCGAAGTGATCGGCTTCGGCATCGAGATGCTGGACGTGCGCATCAAGCGCGCCGACCTGCCCCCGGAGAACAGCCAGGCGGTCTTCGGCCGCATGGAAGCCGAGCGGGTGCGCATCGCCAAGCGCTACCGCTCGGAAGGCGACGAGACAGCGCTCCGCATCCGTTCCGGCGCGGACCGGGATAAGGCGGAAATCATCTCCGCCGCCCAGAAGGAATCGGAAATCGTCCGCGGCCAGGCCGATGCGGAGGCCGCCGCGACCTACGCCAATGCCTACAACAAGGATCCGGAATTCTTCCGGTTCCTGCGCTCCCAGGAGGCGTACCGCAAGACCTTCGTCAAGGACACCACCCTGGTGTTCTCGGAGAAGGACATGGCATTCCTGAAATACTTCGAATAGGGCAACCGGCTCAGCGCACCATCCAGTGCCACAGTGCGTGGACGGTGGCACTCGCCGGACCGATCATCGCCTCGGGCAGCAGGGTGTGCTGATACGCCTCCCACTGGGTGGGCGAGACGTAGCGGGAGTCGACGAGGTAGTCGATCCACCGCCATGCGGCGAAGGCGTACAGCCCCCACACCGCGAACCCCTGCCAGCGGGCGGCGCGTAACGGCCAGCGCACCGCGATGCGGATCAGCCCCTCCAGCGCAAGGACCCCGAGGAAGAACCAGAGCAGAAAGGGAGAAAACCAGCCGATGTGGCTGAAGGCCCCGTATTCGCCCGGAAGCGGCCAGAACATCGGCAAGGGCCAGCGGGGCGTGAACAAGTCGCCGACGATATGGAGCAGCCCACCCAGCCACGCGCAGAGCACCAGCCACGGATACGCCCGGCGCCAGGGAATTTCCCGGCGGCGCACGGCCCACAACGCCAGCGGCGCCGCGGCGATCAGGGCCAGCACCCACGTGCCCACGATCGAGTGGGACGCGTGGCGATGGCCGTACCAGGCGCCGCTGAAGTAGGTCTGGGCGCCCAGCACGTTGGCCAGGGCATCCACGTCGGGCAGCGCCGCCCCCAGCAAAAACCCGAAGGCCAGCAATCCCTCGGGCAACCCCGAGCGGCGGTGGATCAGGGGCGCGGCCACACGGCCGCACACGTAGCCGGACAAGCCATGGTTCAGCGTCATCATGGGATCGTCACCATCTGTCCAGGTGCGCGGCCCGGCCAGGGCGCCAAGCCCGAGCCCGGGAACCGCGTCAGTTGTCATGTATCTCAGGATCAATTCCATGGCTTTTCATTCAAACTTGTCGGAAATCCCATTCGACGGTTCGCTTTTAATTGAAATGTATTAAAGAG
>JACZVE010000319.1 GCA_022572825.1 SAR324 cluster bacterium | reverse complement strand
CACCGGGCGCCTGAAGGCGGGTCTGCGCGAAAATCTGCAGCGCAATCCGTACGTCAGCGCTTTTCGCGCGGGCGAGAGAGGGGAAGGACGCGACGGCGTGACCGTGGTTATGCTGAACCTGTGATCGCGCCGCGCACCGATGAACACGCCAGCTATGCCGCCGCGAGCGAGGGAGCCAGCCTTGATCTTGCGCATCCAGCGCCACTATCCGGGGATGCCTCTGCCGGCCCCCTCGCGCGCGGGCGATGCCGGCCTGGACCTCACGGCGATGGCCGTGGAGGCTTTGCGCGCGGGCGTGTTTGCCTTCGACACCGGCGTCTCGGTGCAGGTGGACGATGGGTTTTATTGCGAAGTCGTGCCCCGTTCCAGTATTGTCAAAACCGATTTTCTGCTGGCCAACAGCGTGGGCGTGATCGATCCCGGCTACCGCGGGCGCATCCGGGTTGTGCTGCGCTATCTGGGCCGGGCGCCCGACGGCGGTGCGGCCGAGGCGCGGGCGCTCCTCGGCACCCGTATGGCACAGCTTCTCGTGCGGCGGCTGGAGCCGGTGCAGGTGGAGCCGGTGGACGCGTTGGACGCTACCGCACGGGGTTCGGGCGGATTCGGCAGCAGCGGCGATTGAAGCGGCGCGCCTTTCAGCAGCGTTCCTGACCGTGGGCGGGGCCGCACGCCTCGCGTGTATCGCAGACGGGAGCGGTCCTATGGTGATAAACGATCTCAAGCAGACCTGCCCGCGCTGTCGTGGCGGCGGCCATCAGCCCGGATTCACCGTCCTGGGCCTCTCGCAGATCAATTACGACGGCCGCTGCCCGACCTGCGCGGGGCGGGGATTCCTGCTCACCGAGTTGGGCCAGGATCTGCTCAATTTGTTGCGCCCCTTTATCGAGGAGATGATTGAGGGCGACAAGCCCAAGCCCGCGCCCCTGCCGCCCGGTACTTCGCGTGAAAAGCCCGCGTAACTTCATCCCCCAACCCCCGCTCCGACGGGTGTCTATACGGAACACCGGGAGAGGGGGTGCTACCGATGGCATTTCCCGGTATACACCGGCTTGGTCGCCCCGCTCCGAATTCGGAGAAGGGCCGCCCGACGCCTAAAAGCGGTCGTCAGACCGGCTGTATCCGCGCAGAGAAAGAGGAGCACACATGGTGAAACTTTGCAGGGTAAGGGGGAAGCGGCCATGAGCGGTGTCCGCCCCCGGGAAATCGACCCGCGCGTCAGTGCGTACGGCGAGGTCTACGAGGGGTTCCGCTGGCAGATCCCGCGGCGTTTCAACATCGCGGAGGACGTGTGTGACCGCCACGCCGACAATCCGGAGCTGGCCGGCCGGGTCGCCCTGTACTTCGAGGATTATACGGGCCGGGAATCGCAGCTCACCTTCCGTGACCTGAAAGCGCTGTCCGATCGCTTCGCCAGCGTGCTGGGCTCGCGCGGATTGACGCGCGGGGATCGCTTTGCCGTGCTGCTGCCCCAGCGGCCCGAGACGGCCATCGCGCATCTGGGCATTTACAAGCTGGGCCTGATAGCGGTGCCGCTCACCGTGCTGTTCCGCCGCACGGCCTTGCTGTACCGCTTGGGGCACAGCGGGGCTAAGGGAATTATCGTCGAGGCGGAGCAGTTGGAGCTGCTCTCCGAGCTCCTTCCCGAGCTACCCGATCTGAAGACGGTTATCGTCGTCGACGGGCTGCCTCCCGGCGGGGCGGGGGAAGGGTGGCTGGACTTCCAGGCGGCACTGGAGGAGGTCGCGGGCGAATTCACACCCGTGGTCACGGGTGCGGACGACCCGGCGATGATCGTGTACACCTCGGGCACCACGGGCAACCCCAAAGGCGCACTGCACGCCCACCGCTTCCTGATCGGCCACCTGCCCGGCTTCGAGCTGTCCCACAACTTCTTTCCGCAGCCCGGCGACTGCTTCTGGACACCGGCGGACTGGGCCTGGGTAGGCGGACTGATGGACGCCCTGTTCGCCGCGTGGCACTATGGCGTGCCGATAGTGGCCTACAGGGGCAAGGGCGCCTTCGACCCGGAGCGGGCCTGCCGCCTGATGGAAAAATATCGCGTGCGCAACGCCTTCATTCCCCCCACCGCCCTGAAGATGATGGCCCAGCTCACCGGCCTGGGCCGGCGCTATCAGGTCAACCTGCGCACGATCATGAGCGGCGGCGAGGCACTCAGCGCCGCCACCCTGGACTGGGCGCAGGAGACCTTCGGCGTGCGCATCAACGAGATCTACGGTCAGACGGAGATCAACTATATCGTGGGCAATTGCGCGCCGCTGTGGGAGGTGCGTCCCGGCTCCATGGGCCGGCCCTATCCGGGCCACCGCGTGGCCGTCGTGGACGAGGAGGGGCAGCCGCTCCAACCCGGACAGATGGGCGAAGTCGCCGTGCTGCGGGGCGCCGATCCGGTATTCTTCATCGAATACTGGCGAAATCCTCAGGCCACCCGCGAGAAATTCATCGGCGACTGGGCCCTCACCGGCGATCTGGCCGAGCAGGACGATGACGGATACCTTTGGTTCAAGGGGCGAAAAGACGACGTGATCATCAGCGCGGGCCATCGCATCGGGCCCACGGAAATCGAGGAAGCGCTGCTGCACCACCCGGCCGTCGCCCTGGCCGCCGTCGTCGCCTCGCCGGACGCACTGCGGGGAAGCATCGTCAAGGCGTTCGTGAAGCCGGCGCCCGGCCACACACCCAGCGCGGAGCTGTCGCGGCAGATACAGGACTTCGTCAAGGACACCCTGGCCCGGCACGAGTACCCGCGCGAAATCGAATATCTGGATGAGTTTCCGCTCACCACGACCGGTAAGATCCGGCGGCTGGAACTGCGCCAGCGGGAGCTTGCCCGCAATTCCGCACCCGCCGCAAGCGCGACCGACCGGCCATGAACGATCCCTACCTGCGACCGATGAAGGCGACCGAGATCATCGGCAATGCCTTCCGCGTCTACAGGGAACACTTCGCACTGCTGGTGATGGTGGCGTTGGTTCCGCACTTGGTGTTGCTGGCGCTGGACACCGTGCTGTTGCTGCCCGGCCCACCGGCGCCGGGCGTGATGATGATATTAGGGCTGGCCACCCTCGTCACCAACGGCATTGCGCTGGCGGCCATCGCGGTGGCCATTTGCCGATCCATCGTGGGGCAGGAGCTCGGCTTCGCCCGCACTTACGCCTTCACCTTCCGGGAGAACGTGCTGGGCGTCGTCGTGGCCGTGCTGACGCCCACCCTGCTGATCTCCGCGCTGGCTGTCCCCGCGCTGTTGACGGGGGCAATGCCCGTGCTGCTGCCGTTGCTCGTTCTGGTGGCCCTGGCGGTGGGGGCCCTGCTGGCGCCCACCATCCCCATCATCATCGTGGAGCACAAGGGCGCCTTTGAGGCGATGGCGCGCTCGATCGTCATGATGCGACGCGAGCTGCTCAAAGGAGTCGCCGTGTTCTCCTTCTTCATCGCCATCACCGGTCTGCTGCCCCTGGTCGGCGTATTCGCGGTCTTGGCCGGAGGGGTGGTGGCGTTGCGGGTGGCCTCGCCCAAGACCCTATTCGCCGTTTCCGGAGCGCTGGCCGGGTTGGGAGGGCTGGGCGCATTTCTCTTGCCTGGGCCGGCCCTGATCTATCCGGCAGTCATCATCATGGGCATCGGCTCGTGGCTCTACGTGCCCAAGCTGCTCACCCTGCCCATGCAGATGGCGGGGATGACACAGGAAAGGGTGGCGGTCGTTTGGGGTTCGCTCCTGACATTTTCCGGTTTCGCCATGTTCGTTTCGCCCATCCTGGTGGGTGGCCTGCGCGACCTGACGGGGTCGTTTATCCCGGGGTTAGCGGTGTGTGCCGCCGCATCTTGGGCTCTTTTGCTGGCCGGCATCCTGCTGCCACGGAACATTACTGGCGCTCCTATTCCGGCCACTCCAGCCCGGCGAGATTGACAACCCAAAACCAGACGCGTACCTTTAAGGCCTTCAAGCCAGGGCCCCATGCAAGGCCATAGGCCCACGCCCAAATTCGTGCTCACAGGAGACTGAAATGGCCAGGATCCCCGCAGCGACCCGAGAGACCATCCCCAGCAACCAGACCGCTGAATTCGACGAGATGATCTCCAGCCTGGGCTCGGTGCCCCAATTCGGACCCGGATCAATCATGATTCACGTCCCCAAGGCCCATCAGTTGGCCACCGCGCTGAACCAGTACCTACGCAACGATTCGTCGCTGCCAGCCAAGGTTTTGGAATTGTCCATGTTGGTCACCGCCCGCGAGAATGACTGCATGCACATCTGGAACGCCCACGCCGCCTCGGCCCGGGCCGCCGGCGTGCCCGGCGCGGGGGTCGACGCACTCCGGGACCGGAAAGACCTT
>JACZVE010000318.1 GCA_022572825.1 SAR324 cluster bacterium | reverse complement strand
CGAGCTGGAGACCGCGGGCAAGCCGTTTCCCAAGGAGCTGCCGGTGATCAAGGAGATCTTCTGCGCCAAGGACCGCGCCACGGCCCTGGAGCTGGCGGGCCCCTACCTCGCCGGGAAGTACAAGGACTACGCCAGCTGGGGCCAGGACGACGCCATGCCGGAGGACGAGACCTTCGACCAGTCCTTCGACGACCTGATCCGGGGACGCTTCGTGCTGGGCTCTCCCGAGGAGTGCTACGAGCAGTTGCGGCCCTACTGGGAGGAGGTCGGGGCCAACCACCTCGTCTTCCGCACCCACTGGGCCGGGATGCCCCTCGCCACGGCCCTGCACAGCATGCGGATGATCTCCGACGAGTTGCTGCCTGCGCTGCGGAAGGTCTGAGCCGCGCCGGGCGGGTTTCCCACCCAATCCCGTGCGGCCGTACCGGTCGAACGGCCGCGGATACCGCCACCGCTTTCAGGAGGAGCCATGGAATCGCCGACCAAGCGCCCCGGGGTCAGCGCCGCCCCCGGCATGAACGCGGGCGCCGGGTCCGATCCCTCCTGGGCCTGGGAGGAGGAGCGCTGGCGCAAGATCGTGAACAAGGTGCGCGCCGGGCGCTCCCTGAAGCCGGCGGTCTGGCCGGGCGGGGCGCGGGTGGCGGTGGCGCTGGGCTTCGATTCGGATCACGAAAGCTGGGTGCTGCGGGACGGCGGCGATTCCCCGGCGGGACTGGCCTCCGGAGAATACGGCCCCCGGGTGGCGATTCCGCGCATCCTGCGGCTGCTGGAGCGGTACGCGGTGCCCTCCACGTTCTTCGTGCCGGCAGTGATCGCCAAGCTATATCCGGACGAGCAACGCGCGGTAGTGAGCGAGGGTCACGAGATCGGCATTCACGGCTGGATTCACGAGCGCAACAGCAATCTGGAGCCGGAGGTGGAACACCAGTTGTACCAGCGCGCGGCCGACGTGCTCAGCGAGGTCTGCGGCCAGCAACCGGTGGGCCTGCGGACGCCGTCGTGGGATTTCAGCCAGCACACCCTGCACATCATTCAGGAGCTGGGCCTGCTCTACGACTCCTCGCTGATGGCCGACGATGACCCCTACGAGCTGCTGGAAGACGGCCGGCCCACGGGCGTGGTGGAACTGCCCGTGGAATGGATTCGCGACGATTATCCCTATTTCGGCATGGATCGTCTGTCGGCCCTGCGGCCTCACACGCCGCCGCAAGCGGTGCTCGACATCTGGAAGGCGGAGTTCGACGGCGCCCGCGAGGAGGGCGGCCTGTTTCTGCTCACCATGCACCCGCATGTGATCGGCCACCGCTCGCGCATGCAGATGCTCGAGCGACTCATCGGCTATATGCGCTCGCATGCAGGCGTATGGTTCGCCACCCACGCGCAAATCGCCGAATTCGTGAAGGAAAACGCGCCGCCGGCCTGATGGGAACGTCCGATGCCGAGCCCCACACGCGGGCGGCCCCGGCCGCTGGGCCTTTTACGTGCCGGGCCTGCCGGAAGCGGTGGCCGGCAACTCATCCATCCGCGGTGGTGTGCAGCCTGCGTGGAGCCCTGGCCGCCCCTAACGCTGCAGGCAGGCCCCCTACGCCGATTGACGCGCCGTGAACGGGGCCGATAACGTATTGACCGTACGTCATCCCACGCCAGCGCTTGCCCGAGGATTCGCATTGACGGAGCAGCCCAGCCCGACCGCCCGGCGCGATATCGCCCACCATTTGCATCCCCACACGAATCTGGCCCGTCACGAGGAGACGGGCCCGTTGGTGCTCACGCACGGCAAGGGCATTTACGTTTATGACGAGCAGCGTCCGTGAGCGCTGACCCTCCATCAATATCGACCGGCAAATATATGCACCCACTTTCTAACCTCTTTGGACGCCTTGCCCGGGCGGAGGGGTGGCTTCTTCTATTCTGTTACGGCCTTTTCATCTTCAGCACGTTTTCCATGGCTGGAATGGAGCTGAGCGTGATCATGCTGCACCTGCTGGTGCTCTATCACCTGCTGCGCTACGGCATATCCGATCGCCTGCCCCTGTGGGTGTACCTCCCTTTTCTCCTCCTGGCGGGCGCGGCCGTCATTTCCTCGCTCATCAGCCTCGATCCGCTGGACAGCCTGGACAGGGCCCGGCACGATTACCGGCTCTTCCTGCCCCTGGTGCTCCTGCCGGCGCTGGCGGCGGTGGACCTGCGCCGGGTGCTGAAGGTCTATGTCGTATTTCTTGGGGTGATCGCCGTATATTGCGTCCTGCAATTCGGTTGGAATGCCGACTTTCTCGCACCCAGGGACGTTGAACATGTTTTCGGCGTCAATGGCTTTGCCCGCACCCATGCGAGAGGCACCTTTACAAACTACCTGACCCTGGCCGGCGTGATGCTGATGCCGGCGGTCATTTTCACTTCGCTCTTCCTTTCAGATCTTACCCGGCAGCGATGGGTCTGGGCGGCGGGGGGTGTGTTCGCGGCCGTGTCGGTGGTGTTGTCGATGGGCCGTTCCGGCTGGCTGGGGATGACGGTGGGCCTGATGGTGTTGACTTTGCGGCTCCCCCGCCGCTGGGCCATCCCCCTCGTTTCCGTGTTCGTCGTGGCATTGGCTGTGATCGGTTATCTCTCCGCGACCGGATGGGTGCGGGATACTTTCCAGGAACACGTATCCTCCCCCCTGCTCTACCGGTTCGTCTCCACTTCCCTCGAAAGGGACGGGGAGCGGGTTTTGCTGTGGCGGGCGGCACTGCGGGGCATCGGCGATGCGCCCGTGTTCGGCCATGGCCTCAACTACGGCGCTTATGACCGCTATCGGGATGAACTGGCGGCGGAGTGGGTTGATATGCGGCTTTCACTTCCCGGTTTGCGGCCCCACAACACGTTCCTGCGGATCGGTTTTTCGCTCGGGCTCGTCGGTTTGGCGGCGTTCGTGGGGCTGTGGGGGGCGCTGTTTGTCTGGAGCGCCCAATGGATCCGCAGAGCCGGTGCAGCCTTTCCCTTCGAGACGGGCCTGCTCTGGGGGTGTTGCGGCGCGTTGGGAGGCTCTCTGGTGCAGGGATTTTTCGGCAACCATTACTTCGATGCGGAAATCCAGATCAACATCCTGATGTGGATGGGAGTCATTCTTCACACCGGCATGCGTATCCGGCGCGGATTGGACGCAGCCTCTCCGGCCGCGCGCTGAGGCGAAGTTGCGCGCAGCTACCCCTGTCCAAATGACTGCCGGTACCGGGCGCTCGGCCGGACAGGGTGCAAGGGCTCCTTTTCGAAGTGAAGCTGTGGATGCCCGGAGGCAGTGATCTCCAGCCGGCCCTTCAATCCAGCAATGACGAGGCAATGATATATGTTAAGATTATGCTGACCCTAATAAGAGCGCCTCTATTCCTCTCTCACCTGCATATCCCTCCTCTACGCACGGAAGATGGTTTGATATTCCGATCCCGATTACTTGCCGGATGATGAATATTCTGGTGACCGGCACCGCCGGATTTATAGGCAATGCGCTGGCGTTGCGCCTGCTGGCGCGCGGGGATTTCGTCCTGGGTTTGGACAACCTGAATCCCTATTACGATGTGACCCTGAAGAAAGCGCGTCTGGCGCGGCTAAAGGACCGTGGCAACTTTCAGGAGGCTCGCATCTCCCTGGAAGCAAGGGAGGAGGTTGCCGAAGCGTTCGCGGAGTTTCGGCCTGATCGGGTGGTTCATCTCGCCGCCCAGGCCGGCGTTCGCTATTCGCTGGAAAACCCCTATGCTTATGTAGACAGCAATCTGCTCGGATTCATGAACATCTTGGAAGGATGCCGCCGTTATTCAGTAGAGCACCTGGTCTTTGCCTCCAGCAGTTCGGTTTACGGGGCCAACACCAAAATGCCCTTCTCGGTGCACCACGGAGTAGATCATCCCATCAGCCTCTATGGCGCCACCAAGCGGGCCAATGAATTGATGGCGCACACCTATAGTCACCTTTATCGCATCCCCACGACCGGACTGCGTTTCTTCACCGTCTATGGACCGTGGGGCCGCCCGGATATGGCCCTGTTCAAATTTACCCGGGCCATTCTGGCCCGCGAGCCGATCCAGGTGTTCAACGACGGGAAGATGAAGCGGGATTTCACTTACATCGACGACATTGTGGAGGGCCTGGTGCGCGTGCTGGACAAGATCCCCGAGCCCGATCCGGATTGGCGCGCGGACGCCCCCGATCCGGCCACGAGCGAGGCGCCGTACAGGCTCTACAACATCGGCAACAACAACCCGGTCGAGTTGGAATGCTTCATCAGGGCGCTGGAGGAGCGGCTGGACATAAAGGCGGAAAAGGAAATGCATCCCCTGCAGGCGGGAGATGTTCCGGCCACTTATGCCGACATCGACAACTTGGAACGCGCCGTCGGCTTCCG
>JACZVE010000317.1 GCA_022572825.1 SAR324 cluster bacterium | reverse complement strand
CGACATTCTGGCCGAGCTCGGCAGGCACCCCGTCAAGACGCGCGTGATGCTCAACGGGAGGATGATCGTCGCGCGCGACATCGCCCATGCCCGCTTCAAGGAGCTGATGGACCGGGGGCAGGAGCTGCCGCAATACTTCAAGGATCACCCCGTCTACTACGCCGGCCCGGCCAAGACGCCCAAGGGCTACGCCTCCGGCAGCTTCGGCCCCACCACGGCGGCGCGCATGGACCCCTACGTGGACGAGTTCCAGGCGCGGGGCGCCTCCATGGTGATGCTGGCCAAGGGCAACCGCTCCAAGGCCGTGGTAGCCGCCTGCAAACAGCACGGCGGGTTCTACCTGGGCTCCATCGGCGGGCCGGCGGCCATCCTGGCCCACGACAACATCACCGCGGTGAAGCAGCTCGACTTTGCCGACCTGGACATGGAGTCGGTGTGGGAGATCACGGTCAAGGACTTCCCCGCCTTCATCGTCATCGACGACAAGGGCAACGACTTCTTTGCCAGCCTGATCTGAGGGACGGGCCTTTGCCAGTCCGTTGGCGGCGACGCTGGACGGAGACGCCCGATGCACTCATGGTGATCCGGCGGGGATAGCGCGGCCGACCGCGCTTCGGTGCGCGTTTACACCCTGGGGCGTTTCCGGGTGGAGATCGCAGGCGCCCCCCTGCGCTCCGGGAGCAAGCCGCAACGCAAGCCCCTGGAGCTGCTCAAGGTGCTGGTGGCGCTGGGGGGCGAGTCGGTTGCAGCGGAGCAGATCGCCGAGTCCCTCTGGCCCGATGCCGAGGCCGACCACGCCTACAGCGCGCTGACCACCACCCTGAGCCGCCTGCGCAAGCGGATCGGCCATGGGTCGCTGCGCTTGCAGGATGGGCGCCCGACCCTGGAAAGTGCGCCTACCCCCCCCGGGGGTACCTGTTTACTTGGGATGAAACGCGGTATCACTCGGCGGGCTTGACCCGGTCGAGAATGGTGAGATAGTGCTCGGGCAGCCCATGTTGTCGGGCGCCCTCTCGAATGAGGGTAATGTAGCGCAGGGAGGGATTGCCGTCGGTCTCTTTGCCATCGGCGATGTAGGTGAAGGCCGTCACCCGCTCCCCTGTCGGCGTCTCCGCTTCGAGCCGAAGGTGGCGATATCGCTTGCCGGGTACGCCTTCCGAGCGGTCCAGCCGCACCTGGTCCGCTCGCGTGATCTGCCATAGCACGCCCCAGGTTTCCGCTCCGGGATCGGGGGAAAGATTGGCGGGCGCCGCCCGTCCCCGGGGGCGGCCCTCCAGGTTGAAACGCAGCCGCCAGCCGCGCACCCGGCCCACCTGCCAAGCCCGCGGAATCATGCCGCGCCGCTCGCGGAAAACGTCGTCGTTCATGTTGGAGCCGAAGGCGAAGTACCAGACCGGCTCTTCCGGTCTGCCCTCCAGCCTGAGTCCGGCCAACCGGTATCTCAGCTTGCTCCACCACCAATGCCATCGCGTCATCAGCCCTCCTCGGGATTTTCCATTCCAATCCGCCGCAGAATCGCGAACTGAACCAGTGCGGCGCCCAGGCTCAAGGCGAAAACCGCGCGGTAGGAAACGGCGGCGGCTATCTGCGCGCCCGCGATCGGAAGCAACGCCGCGGGGGCGACCAGCACGTTGAAGTAGCCGCTATAGGCGGGGCGGCGATCGTCGGGAGAAATCTCCATCAGGAACCCCAGTTGGGCGATGATCCATCCATTGATGACGGCCCCGATCACGACGAACACGCCTCCGAACCAGTAAAGCGGCGCCACCACCCCGGCATTTGCCAGCGGCCAGGCCAGCATGAGGGCTGGGGCCAGCCCGCCCAGCAAGGCCACTCCGCAGAGCAAGCTCAGCTTGCCCCGTCGATCCCCCCACCAGCCCCAAAGGGCGTTTGAGAGCAAGGCGCCGACCGTCTGACAGGCGGAATAGATGGCCACGTCCTGCTCCGTGATGCCGGCCAGTTTGGCTTGAACGATATAGAACGGATATGCCATCTGCACCAAGCCTCCCACCCATTGCGCCAGGAGAAAACCGCGGAAGCGCGGATCGTTTCGCACCACTTCCAGGCCCCGCCCCAGAAAGGAGGCGAAGGCGCGTTCCCGCGATTCCGCCGCCGGAGCGGGAGATTCCCCGGCCGAAATAAAGCAGGTGGCCGAGCCCAACAACAGCGCGCTGCCTATCAGGAAAATCACCCCATAACCGGCGGGAAAAGGGAGACCTTCCAGCAGGCGGTGCGCCGCCAGCGCGAGGAGCAGCGACAGGACTCCCCCGCCGAAGAAGCGCATGGCGAGGAGCCGACTGCGCCACGCCGAGGGCACCGAGCGGGCGACGATGTCGTTGTAGGGCACCGCCACGATACCGCTTATAAATGTGAAGAGGGTCCACAGCGCAAAGAACAGGGCCACCATTGGCACAACGGGCAGTGGGCCGGCAATGAGCAGCACCACAGCCAGGGTGAGCAGGCAGGCGGCACGGCCGAACGCCCCCACCACGTAATAGGGCATGCGGTAGGTCCGCTTTTGCGCCAGATGAGCCACGAACAACTGGGGGAACAGCCAGCCCACCCGGGCCAGAGCCGCGGCAACACCCACGGCCAAAGGGCCGCCGGTCATTCCGAACACCAATGCACCGACAATGGTCGCCGAATCCACTGCGGCCGCGCCCCCCTGGAAGAGCATCCCCGCCGAGGCTATGTATATCAATGACCGACGGAGCTTCAGGACGAGTCGGTAAAAAATGCGTCCGGGTCTTTTGAGTGCGCTCCATTTCGTTTCCCTAACCGAGGGAGGTCACGCAGGCTGAATCCATAGATCCACAGTGAAGCTGTTCCAAACAGGGCCAGGGTCAGGATGGTGACCGCCTGTACCGCTAAGGTCATCGCCAGGGCTCTTTCCGCCCCAATCCCCAAGGCTTGCAGGGCGAACACCGCCCCGGCTAGAAAGCCCCCAATCAGGTTAAGCTGCGACGCAACCACCACCAGAAAGCCAAAAAAGACCATCAGGAAGACATATGCCATCGCATCCAGCTGCACGCCGAAGGCGAGGGCCGCCCAGTAAAAATGCAGCACGGCGATCAGCTTGATGCCCAGGGCGCTGGCAAAGAGAATCGTCCGCCGGGATGGCTCGCGCGGCAAGACGACACCGGCGGCACCCGCCTGAGCAAGATGGACCAGGGGAGTGCGAATCCTTTCGGGCAGCCGGCGCAATGCCGATTCCAGCCACCGTCCCGCACCCGGTGGCCGATGCTTCCAGACCAGCAGCAGTGCGAGAATCAGGGCCAAGCCAGATACCCCCACCCACACACCCAGGTTGAGACCGGTTCGGGTGAGGTCTGTTTGTCCGGGAAAACGGAAAAACAACAACGTGACGATTGCAAACCCCAGGAACACGACGGCGTCGATGAGCCGGTCCGTGACCATGGAGGCCAACACCGTGATCAGGCGGAGGTTCTCAAGGCGGGCGATCAGCCATCCGCGCGCCAGCGGCCCGGTGCCCAAGGACAGGGTATGGGAAATCAGGTTGCCGGTCATGATGGCCCCGAACAGGCGCCAGGTCGCCACCGGTTGCAGGGGGTGAAGGATCTGACGCCACTTCACCGCCCGCAGCCCCTGCTCGAGTACGATGAAAAGCGGGAGCAGCAGCAGCGGCCATGGATTGGCAAGAGCCAATACCCGGAGCATCTCGGCAAAATCGATTTTACTGAGCACCCAGGACAATAGGAGCAACCCGGCAATTCCGCCAATCCATGGGCCGAGTCGGCGAACCTGTTTCCAAGGCATAAAGAGCGACTACGCTGAAGCATCAACCGCAAGATCGGCATCAAATGCCGACAAAACTATACACCCGGAAACGTGCTGATCGAAAGACGAGTCATTGAGCATTTTTCAGGCTGGGCGGAGCACACCAGCGAGAATCGTTTTGACCGTTTGCCTTAAGCGGAGGGGGTGCTCTGGTGAATGACCGGGCAGATGCGATTGTTTCTGCCAACGTCCTGCTCCGGCAAGCGATCCTTCACGGTCAACAGATCCCGTTTCAGCCTTTCAAGTTCCGCCAGCTTGGAATCGATCAGGCGTAGCCTGGCATCCATGGAACGGCCCACTTGCCCGCAGGTACAGTGCCCTTGATCGTATACCGAGAATATCTCTCTGATTTCCTCCAGGGTGAGTCCGAGTGCCTGGGCTTTTTCGACGAATGCACTACGCTCCACAACGACCTGGTCATACAACCGGAACCGTCCGCCGCTTCGAGCCGCCGGAAATCCTGTCCGCCCGCGAGCGGCTGCACGGCCTGTTGCGCTTGGGCGAATCGGAAGGAGAGTGGCAATCCCCAGCGCAGGAGCTGCGGCCGCCGACGGCCGCGCCCGGGGGACATCCATACACCTGATTCTACACTTCAAGC
>JACZVE010000316.1 GCA_022572825.1 SAR324 cluster bacterium | reverse complement strand
GAGACCTTTGCGTAACTCCACTGCCCCGGGCGCCGAGTGCATTTTATCGTCCGACCTCACCCCGCCGCCGTCCGGGCGGCACCCCTCTCCTTGCGAAGGAGAGGGGCTGAAATCCGGGCGTATGCAAACGGGGAGTTCGCCGCCATGGCCGTAGGGCGCCCGCCGAAACGCTCCACATCGGCTCGCCGAACGGCCCTCCTGACGCCAGCGCAGCCCGCCTCCCCCTCTCCTTTTCCAAGGAGAGGGGGATTGAGGGGGTGAGGTTATTCGAGCGGCTGCCCCGCCTTCGCCCTTACGCAAAGGTCTCGCAGCGGGGAGGGGCAGGCGGCCTCCGGCCGCCGGGGTGAGGCTTTTCGAACAGCCACCCCGCCCTTACGCAAAGGTCTCGAATGCGGTGAGGCGGGGTGAGGTTTTGCCGGGGCCAGAAAAATCAATCACACTGCGTCATAATTTGCACGAACTTCAGAATCCGCACACGAGTGGCGAGGACAAACCGCCCGCCCTACCGGTAGGTCGCAGTTTATACGTCGTAGTCATCACACCACACGATAGGGAAAATTCACCACAGATTCCAGTACGCTCGGCGCCCGATACCGCCTCTTGCAATGCTAATGAGTTGATATAACGAGGAATCGAAGTGGCGTGGTAATTGCAGTTTACTGGGGATCAACTAATGACGCCTGCTGGCCAACACGCGAATTACCTGAGTCGACTGGATGCATCAGATCACCCTTCGTGCCCCCTGCCGCATTTTCGGTAAAGGACTGCATACCGGACAAAATACCCAGATCACCCTATTGCCGGCGCCGGTGGACACCGGTGTGGTCTTCCGCATTCGCGGCGGTGGGCGGCAGGTCGAGGTGCAGGCATGCTGCGGCTCGGTCGTCCGCACCACCTTGAGCACCTCGCTGGGGCGGGACGGGCTGGAAGTATGTACGGTTGAACATTTGCTGGCGGCGCTGGCCGGGTTGCAGATCGACAACGTGATTGTCGAAGCGGACGGACCGGAGATCCCCGCGATGGACGGCAGCGCCCAGCCTTTCGTAGCGCGGATCATGGAGGTGGGCCGCCAGCTCCAGCCCGCTTCCCGGCGCTACATCAAGGTGTTGGCGCCGGTAATCGTGGACGATGGGGAAAAGCACGCCGGCTTGTATCCCGCCATTACCCCCTCCTTGTCTTTCATGATCGACTTCGAAAACCCGGCCATTCAAACCCAGTCGTTGACGGTGTATTTGACCCCGCAGACCTTCGTGGCTCAGTTGGCCAAGGCCCGCACCTTCGGATTCATCGAGGACTTGCAGAACTTGCAGCGCAACGGGTTCGCACTGGGCGCCGGGCTGGACAACGCGGTGGGGCTGAACCCTGACGGCACGGTTCTCAATCCGGAAGGGCTGCGTTACCCGGACGAATTCGTGCGCCACAAGATTCTCGACGCCATCGGCGACCTGATGCTGGCCGGGTCTCCCATTGTGGCCGCGTATCGGGGCATCAGGTCCGGCCACCAGATGAATGTCCGACTGTTGGAAATTCTGGCGGAACAACCTGACCGTTGGGAATTCGTATCCGCCGCCCCCCAGGCCCAGGCGGTATAAGACCGACCGCCACTCTGCCGGCCCCCATACGATACCCCGCGCGGCCGGCACGGAATAACCGAGACCCGGTGAATCCGGACAAACGGGAACTGCTCTCCCTCATCCTGCGGCCGGCCGGCCGGGGGCAGGAGGTTGCTACCGTGGAAGAGCGGGTGCGGGAGAAAGCTCAACCCCGCCCGGAATTTGACGAGTGGCTACAGGCCCTGCAGTCCTTTCTGCCTGCCGATGCCGATGAGGAGCTCACCGATTATCTGCGCCACGCATTGATGGGCGTCGTGGTCGGCTTCGGCGATCGCCACCTTTCCCCTTATCTGGATCAGCACAGGGCCATCATCCCCCCTTTGCTGGCGGACATCGGCGCGGTGTACGGACAGGCCAAGGCCGCCGACGCCGAGTACAGCCGCGAGGGGTTCCGATTCCGGGCCTACGATTATGGCATTCACAAGGCCTATTACCTGGACTGGTCCCTCTACCTTTCGCGGGACCTGTATTGAACGCGGTGCCTGGACGCTGCTCGGCGGACGACGGCTGAGACCTCACTCCCGCCATTCGGCATCCCTTGCGAGCCGCGCGCTGCTCCCCCTCTCCCGCGGGAGAGGGGGATGGGGGGTGAGGTTTGCAGCCCTATTCGAGCCTGCGTACGTGTACCGCCGCCGGCTCGTCCGCCGACAGATCGACGACAATATACGTGCCGTGATGGTCGGGAGAGATGGGAACGGGAGCGCCGCAGTAGAAGGCCGCCGTCCCATCGCTGCTGACGTCCAGCAGGGCATGGTGGTGGCCCAGCGCAATGTAATCGTAGCCCGAGCGGACGATGTGTTTGGCTTCGACGGGAGATGACCGAAAGGTAAATCCGTCGCGCCCCACATAGATTCCATGTCCCATGGCCAGGTTCCAATCCTTCGCGCTGGCCTCGGGCATTCCGGCCAAGGGTCGAAACTCGCTGGAGTGTTCCACCATCCCCTTGCCCCATACCCTCGCTCCAAGATGCGGCAGTGCGTGGGTTTCTCCCTCCTCCGCGAGCAGCATCTCAACGTTATCGATGCCGGCAAAATCGTAGCGGCGGAAGATCGCGCCCTCTTCCAGGCAATCGTGGTTGCCCGGAATCATCAATACGGGGAACGGCAGCGAGCCGAGCGCGTTCATGGTCCAGAGGATCGTATCTTCCGACGCGCGATTGGAGTCGAAGAGGTCGCCTGGCAGCAGCATCAGGTCGGGCCGCTCTGCCGTGATTCGCTCCAGCAGACCGGCGAATACGCCGCGATAGTAGTCCCGCGACGACGCGTTCTCCGCTCCGCCGTAGTAATCCGTATCGAGATGAATATCCGAGGCGTGGGCGATGCGAAGGGAGCGCTTCATTTTCTAAGTATTGGTTTCCCGGAAGAAACGGGCCACGCTGTCGGCGAAAGACTCCGGCTGGTCGGTGAACAGTGCGTGACCTGCATTATCGATGCGCTGCGGCCGGCAGTCGGGCATTTCCGACCGCATCCGCGCAACGATCTCGGGCGTCACCACCTTGCTGTGCTCACCATGAAGTAGCAGGGTTGGACAGTCAATGCTGCGCACCACTTCCCACAAGTCCCATTCGCGCGCCCCGGGCCTCGGTTGTGGCGGGCCACCGAGGGCCGGGTCGTACTTCCACGTGTAGCGGCCGTTGGCGAGCCGGCGCATGCCCTGGATCACGCTTTCCTCGATAAGGTGCCGGGGAGCGATGCGCAATATGCCGCCCAGATAATCGATCGCTTCGGAATGAGAGGCAAAATCGCGGGGCGGCGGGGTTTCGGTGACTCTGGAAAAGTCTCGCGTGCCGATGGCCGCCGGCAGCCCGGCGCCCATATCCACCAGCACGATGCGCCGCACCCGTTCCGGATGGAGGTGTGCGTAGAGCATGGTTACTCGCGCACCGAGGGAATGGCCGATCAGCGTGAAGACATCCAGCCCCCGCGCATCGACGACTGCACGCAAATCCTCGTAGTAGTCTTGCAGATGGTAATGCGCTTGCGGCGCCCAGGCACTGTCGCCGTGTCCCCGCTGGTCGAGCGTGAAGATGTGATGATCGTTGCGAAAACGGCGGCAGAAGTCGCCCCACACGTGCGCGTGCAGGCGGATGCCGTGCAGCATCACCACGGGGGGGCGCCCGGCGGTACCCCAATCCAGGTGGTGCAGGCGCAGCGCGTTGGCCTGCACGAAGTGGCTGGTGGGCGCGGCGTCGTGCTCCGGCATTACGCATTCTCGGCGGACAAGATCAACGCGGGTGGGCAGGTTGTGATTGCGTCACCAAAGGGTACGCAGGTTATTGATATTTTCCGTCTTGCCCAGCAGTACCAGAACGTCGCCATCCTCCAGGCGATCCGTACTCTCGGGCACCCAAACGCGGGTGGTGGACACATCTCCATCGGTCGAGCGGCGCTTGACGGCGAGCACGTTTATACCGAAGCGTTTGCGCAGATCCAGTTCCTGAAGAACCTTGCCGGCAAAGTTGTGGGGCGATTCGATCTCCAGGATGCCGTAGCCGTCCATCACTTTGACCGACTCCATGCGGTGCGGATGGTTGATGTTATAGGCGAAGGTGTCTCCACTGCTGCGTTTGATCATCTCCCGCTGGTAGGCGTCCATGAGATCGCCCTTGTGCACCACGCCCGCCAATTGGCGGTTGACCATATCCTTCAGCACGTATAGCTCGCGCATGCCGGACTCGTTAAAGCGCAGCATGGCTTGGTCGAGCGTGTCGCCGGGCAGCAGGAACGGATACGCTTTTGCGACGACATCGCTGGCGAGCACGACGTCGGTCAGCGCCATCTTCTCCTG
>JACZVE010000020.1 GCA_022572825.1 SAR324 cluster bacterium | reverse complement strand
GAAATCGGGCGACATCCGTGTTTTCGAGCAGGGGGCACCCTTCCCCCCGCGGCCTGCGGTAAAGGCCAGATAAACACACCGCGGGGAGGGGAAGCCTGACCACTAAAAGCTGTCGCGAGACCGGATGTTTACGCGAGGGATTCCGTCAGCTTTTAGTGGTCGGGCGGGGGGGAGTTTTGGCGAAAAAATACACTCCAGCAAAAACAGCCATCTTCCGGCTTGGATGCATTCTTGGTAGTGCAATCCAGCCGGAGCCTAGCCCGGGGTGCGGGTGAAGAAGAACACCATCGCCGCCACGATCACCACGGCGCTGACCGAAGCGATTGCGAAATAGATAAACACGGTCGTCATTCCGTAATCCTCGCTCACCGGAAGGTTCGTAGCCGCTTGCCATGGTTCGGCGTCAGGACACGCTAGCAACATCGGCAGCGCCGCGCAATTGGATCGATGGCGAGCCAACTCGGGGGCTACGCTTCCCTACACGCCGGAATACGGCGAGCGGATGAGCGCGATCAGATCGATGCGCCACTGGCCCTCCTCCTGCACCATCACCAGGGTCTGGTCCTTGGAAAAGCGCTCCTCGCTGTTGAACTTGTGGCGGTAGGGGATACGCACGGTGATGTAGACCACCGTTCGGAAGCGGTAGTGCGCCTTGAGGTGCTCGGCGTTGAGTTCGCCGCGTGGCACCCAGCTCAGTTCCACCATGCGCTGGGCGAAGTCCTCCCGGCTGATGCGCGCCTTGGTGGCGGCCATGCCGAAGTCATACAGCTCGAAGTAGACCTCCTCCTGCCACAGTGTAATCACCCGGCGGAAACCCTCCAGCGCCTGCGCCTCGATCTTGCGCTGCTCGAAGAAGTTCGGCTCGCCCGCGGCCCTGCCGGCCCAGGTTGGCAACAGCAGCACCGCCGCCAGGAGCGCCGCCGCCAGCAGCACGGCCGATGGCTGCAGCGCCGTCAGTACGGCCAGCACCTTCGGGGGCAAGGTGTGCCGGCGCCGCCTGTCCCGGTGTGCAACGGCCGCGCCGGCCCGTGGGCGCCCGTCTCGCACATCACCCATCCCGCTCACCATCGTTTCCACCTCCGTGCGGGGCCGGGTCTGTTCCGGCGTTGTTGTTTGTTTACAGGGCTGCATGTTCAAAAGGCTCGTGATTTAAAGTCTTCGGCGGGTCCGGGGCGCACCGCTTGCGAGCCGCGCGTTTCTCCCCAATAAAGAGGCATAAAAACAACATGCTGAACATTCCATTGAGTAAGCCCAACCTCCGTATTCGGGGGGTGCGGGGGGACGAATCGCTTGCGAGTCGCGCGTTGAAACGCTTGCGAGTCGCGCGTTTCTTCCCCCGCATTCGGCTTCATTGCATGAATCACAAGCTTTTTAAACCATTGCCTGTTTAAAGCCCTGCTGTTTGAAGCCCCACGAATTGGAGCGCCGCAGCTTAAAGCGTTGCGTGCTTGAATCCGAGCCACAGCGCTTCCAGCGCCAGGGTCTTGTTGGCGTTGATCAGCAAGGCGTCGCGGGTCGCCAACACCTGCCGGTGGCAGTGCTCGGCCCGCTCGCTTGTGAACCAGCGGCCGCACGTCCGCAGTGGGTCGAGGCGGTCCCCGTTGATAAGCCGCGCTTCCGGCGCGCCGGCCCCCAGCAGGGCCAGATCCCGGAACCAGGTCTCCAGCCATTCCAGCACGAACCGCCAGTCCTCCGAGGCGCTCCAACGGGCGACCGACTCGGAGAGCTGTGGGAATATGGGCCGCTGCAGCTCGGTGAGGCAGTGAATCATGTCGTCGCGCAGCTTCATCCAATGGGCGGCCTTGCCCAGCAGCTCCGGCCGCAGGCGCCCCTGGGCGAAGCGCACGGCGAAGTCCAGCGTGTCCGCGTCCAGATCCCCCGCTTTTTCCAGCAGCTCGCGCGTCGTTTGTGTGGGCAGCAGCCGGAAGCGCACCGGAACACAGCGCGAGACGATGGTGTCGGGCAGCCGGGCGGCCTGATTCGCGCAGAGGACGATCAGGGTGTCGTGCGGGGGCTCCTCCAGCGTCTTCAGAAAGGCGTTGGCTGCCTGGGGATTCATCCGCTCGGCCCGCGCAACGATGACCACGCGCTTGCGCGCCTCGAACGGGATCAGCCCCAGGTGCTCGCCTACCTCGCGCACCTGACCGATCTTGATGAACTGCCCGTCTGGCCGCACCGTCTCCACGTCCGGGTGTACGTCCTCGTCGATCTTGCGGCACGACGGGCAGCGATCGCAGCTATCGTCCTGCGCAACGGCGCAATTGAGCGCCTTGGCCAGGGTCAGCGCGGCGGTGCGCTTGCCCACGTGGTGCGGCCCCAGGAACAGGTAGGCGCTGGGTATGCGCCCCCGCCGCATCGCCTCCTGCAGGAAGGCGAGCGCTTCGGCCTGCCCGTGAACGCTGCTAAACGACATCGTAGCGTGCCTCCAGCAGCCGCCAGATTTCCCCGTGCAGCGTATCGGGGTCTCCGGCGGCCTCGATGCGCTGCACCCGCTGCGGCTCGGCCCGGCAAATGGCGGCGTAGCCTTCGCGCACCCGCTGGTGGAAGTCGACAGCCAATGCGTCCAAACGCGACTCGTTCATTTCTGCGCTTTGCGCCCGCGATCGTTTGGCGATTTCCTTTTCGGGGACTTCCTCGACGAATCCCTCCATCAATGGCAACTGGCCCGGAGGATTACGCGATGCACGGCGGATTCCTGCTGTTTTAACATCCAAATCCAGCCAAAATGTCAGGTCGGGCGCCGTGCTGAGAATCTCCGCGTCGATGAACCCCTGCAGCGGCGTCAACTCCAGTCCCCGTCCGTAGTGCTGGTAGGCCACCGTTGCGTCGTGGAATCGGTCGCAGACGACCACCTCGCCCCGCTCCAGGGCGGGACGGATGACCTGCGCCAGGTGCTGCACGCGGTCCGCCAGGTACAGCAGCAACTCGCAGGACGGCTCCATGGCGGCGTTGTCGGGACTCAGCAGCACGGCGCGCACCTGCTGCCCGATGGACGTGCCGCCCGGCTCGCGGGTGCCGGCCACGGGTATCTGCCGCTCCCGCAGGCGCTCGGCCAGGCGGGTGGCCTGAGTGGTTTTGCCGCAGCCATCGATGCCCTCGAAGGTGATGAATCGGCCCCGCAGCGCGGGCTTCGGCTGGCCGGCGGACAAGGCGCCGTTCCTTCCCTCGAGGGTCACCGCACGTTGAATCGGTAAGCCACGCGGTCCCCCACCTTCAGGCTGATCTCCCGGGCGCGCCCGGCGGCGATTTCCAGCACGAAGTTTCCCGGCTCCGGCGGGCGGTAGGTGGGCAGCGCCCGGTCATCGGTGCCGGGCTTGGGCGGCGGCACCTCGTGTTCGATGTGTACGACGCTGCGGTTGTCCAGCCAGATCATGTCGATGGGGATGAACATGCCCTTCATCCAAAAGCCGTGCCGCCGCTTGTCGGCATAGACGAACAGCATGCCCTCGTCTGCGGCCAGGTGCTTGCGGCCCCCCAGGCCCTTCGCCTGCCCGGCCGGAGTGTCGGCCACGTCCACCCGGAACACCCGTCCATGAATGATGACTTCCGCCTTGGCCAGCGGCTGTTGTGCCGACGCGGGGGTGACCGCCGGCCAGAGTGCCGCGATCATCAGCGCGGCGAGCAGCAACGCCCCCAACAGCGGCACTCGGAACGGCGGCGTTCCGAGCAGCGGCATCGCAAACAGGGACGGCGCGAACAGCCGCGCCTCGAAAAGCGAAGCCGCGCCCCGGTGCCGGTGGCGCCGCGGTATGCGGTGGAGTGTTTTGTGTGTGGGCACTATCGGGCGGGATCTGTGCGCAGCGGCGACCGTCCCTGGTTTCATGCCGTAACCTCTCCGTCGCGCGTCACGGAGCGCGCAGCCCCATGTGCGGTGGCTGCGCTCAGGCGCTCTTGGCCAGTTTGGCGATCTTTGCCAAGCGTCTCTTCACGATCTGCCGCTTCAGCGGCGGCAGATGATCGATGAACAGCTTGCCGGCAAGGTGGTCCATCTCGTGTTGCAGGCAGACCGCGGCCAGATCCTCCAGCGTCTCTTCCCGCGCTTCCCCGGCGAGGGTCTGATAGCCGACCACGATGCGCTGGGCCCGCTTCACCTCCGCCGTGAAGTCCACCACGCTCAGGCAGGCCTCCTCGGTCACGGTTTCCCCACTGGCATCCAGCAGGCTGGGATTGACGAATATCCGCGGTTCCCGGTGCCGCTCCGGCCGCGGCTTGGCGAGTTCTTCCTGGTCCTCGTTACGGAGGTCCACAACGATAAGCCGCTTCAACTGGCCCACCTGATTGGCCGCCAAGCCGATTCCGCCCTCGGCGTACATGGTCTCCAGCATGTTATCCGCCAGCTGCTTCAGCTCGCTATCGAACCGGGCAACGGGTTTCGCCTCCTGCGTGAGGACAGGATGGGGAAATGTGAACACCTGCAAAACGGACATCGTGTCCACCCTCGGATAAGAATGCCGCGTCGGGGCAGGCCGCGCCTCGCGCCCTGCCCCGACGCGGGGAGCAATAATTTATAATTATAATATCCCCGATTTTTCAATGAATTCAATCAAAAATGCGCGGGCGTCGGCATCGGGGACGACCGCCATTTCCAGCAGCCACAGGCGTTGCGGGTGGCGCAACCGGCCCACGAGCTTGACCGCGTCTTTTTCCGTCGTAAGCCAGCGGAGCGGGGCGTCCGCACCCTCTGCCACCTCCGCGAGCGCCGCGTCCAGCCATTCCAGATCGTCGCTGCCATAATCGTGATGATCGGGATAGCACCGGACGGTGGCCACCTGCGCGCCTAGCTGCTCCACGGAGCGTATGAATCCCGTCGGGGAGGCGATCCCGCAGACCAGGTTCACCGGTTGCCCCGCCAGCGCGCACGGAGGCCGCTCCGCCGCCCCGTCCAGCCGCTTCAGCCGCCGCGGGGTGTAATCGCAGGTGAATACGGGCAATCCGCCGCCAAGGGCCTGCTCGACCTGTCGCCGTACCGCCTGCGCGTCGCCGAGGTTGGCCTTGGTAATCAGCACCGCGTCCGCCCGGCGCCCGGCGCGCAGCGGTTCGCGCAGCGGGCCCAACGGCAGCAGGCGGCCATTGCCCAGCCCACGCTCCGCGTCGATCAGCAGCAGGTCGAGATCCCGCGCCAGGGGGAGGTGCTGGAAGCCATCGTCAAGAACGATCAGCTCCGGTGCGTCCCAGAGCGCCGCCAGCCGCGCAGCGCTTTGCCGCGCGCGCCCCACGTACAGCGTCACGTCGGGATTGCGCCGGGCGAGCATGGCCGGCTCGTCTCCCAGTGCCACGGGATCGGCGGGCAGCCCCTCGCTGACCCGCACCCGCATGAGAGCGGCGCGGCTGTGCCCGCGGTAACCCCGGGTCAGGCAGACGGGCCGTTTGCCCGCCCGCAGGGATTCCCGCAGCAAATACTCGACCAGCGGGGTTTTGCCGCTGCCGCCGACCGCGAGGTTTCCCACCGAGATGACGGGGCAGGCCGCGCGGTGCGGCTTGAGCCATCCGCGAGCATAGGCCGCGGTGCGCAACAGCACCGCCAGGCGGTAAAGCAACGAGAGCACGAAGAGCAGGGGCCACAGCAGCGGCGAGGGGCCGCGCGCGGGTGACACGGGCGCGGAGCGATGGGCCCGGCGCGTCGCGGCGCTCATCGCGTGGCGGAAGGGGAGGGGCCGGATCGCCGGTGGGCCAGAGAGGTTGACGGGCCGAACCGGCTTCGCAGCACGGTGATGGTTTTGTTCACCTGGGGCATCTGGCGAATATCGTCCCGATTGTAGAAAAAGAGCAGATCTTCCCGTCCGTCGGAGTTCAGGTCCTCCACGCGCACGCGTTTGCCATGGATCGGAATGAAGTCCTCCCACTCGGCGTCGTAATCACTGTCCCAGATTTCGCCTTCCCGGCCCCAGTGAATTCCGATGCGCTCCCTGTCCACGGACAGCACCAGATCGGGCAGCTTGTCTCCATTGAGGTCGCCGAAGGTGGCAATGGGCTGATGATTGAAGCGCCCCAGGGAAAAATTCACACCGTAAGATTCCAGATCGTCCGGCTGCGCAGGGTAACGTCCATCGGGTCGCATCAGGTAAAACGCCGCCTCGGCATCGATGGAACGGGTTATCAGGGCCTTGATAACGCTCCAGAAGCCGATTTCCACATTGACCATCACCAGATCGGTGCGGCGGTCTCCATTGATATCCACCAACAGCGGGAGGGTGAACCCTTCGGAGAGAAACACCTGGTCCGCTTTCTCGCCGTAGTCGATGGGCGCGCCGTTCTCACCGCGCCGGCCGTAATGGATGAGAATGCTGGTGCGGGTGTTGAACTGGGAATCGGAGGCCGCGGTTTTGGAGAAGACGAGATCGAACAGGCCGTCATCGTTCAGGTCCTGGGCAGTCACCAGCAGCAGCGGCGGATCCCAGGGCAACTTTGGGTCGAAGGGCCGGGGGGGTTGCAGCTCCCGCTCCAGCACCGGCAGCCGTTCGATGGTGCCCTGCTGCCCGTCCAGCAGATACACCCTGAGCAGCCCGTTGCTGTACATCGCCACATCCTTCCATCCCGAACCATCCACGTCCACCAGGGCGAAGCTAGGCAGGTCGTAGGCGACCATGCGCCGGCGGAAGTAATTGAGCAGGCGCGCATTGGGCCGCATGGGCAGCAGGGCGTGCTCGACCAGGCTGCCTGCCGCATCTTGCCGCAGCACCAGCAGGCCGTCAAAGCGGGGCACCAGCAGCTCGCTGATCCCGTCGTCGTCAAGATCGTGAATCCAGGGCAGGCCGGTCTTCAGCCCGCCGTTGGGCACCGGGAAGATGCTCTCCACCTCCAGGCGGATAGGCGCTTCGCGCTCGAACCGCTCGCCCGTCCAAGGCCAGATCTCCACGCCACCCGGGATCAACAGCACCAATCCCGGGCCGCCCCGAAAGCTGCCCATGCCGGCCAGGCTGAGATGTTCCGGCAGGCGTGCCCGGGCGCTCGTCTGCGCGGCAAAGCCCTCGCCCGTCTGGCGAAACACGCGCACCGTATGCGGCACGTCACGGCTCAGGCCCCGCTCGGCTTCCAGCACAACCAACTCCGACAAGCCGTCGCCGTCCAGGTCATAGGCGAAGGCATCGGCGAACTCGTTGCGCAGCGCCAGGCTGTACCGGGCAAAGCCGGGGCCCTGCTCCGCTCGCAGCGCCACCCAGCCGCCTCCCGCAACCAGCAACACGACCACCAGCAGTGCGGCCGCCAGCAAATTCCGGGCGTAGGATGCAATGCGCGGCCATCGCGGGCGCGTTGGGCGGTTCAATTTGTCTCCGGTTCGCTCGGTTCGCCCCGCGCACCGCACACGGCTGCAACGCCATTCCAGGTGCGTGGGCAGCGGGTTCTCTCGTCCCGCCCCCCCGCCGGGTACTCATTCATGCCGGACTGTCCTACTTGGATTGCGTGCGAAATGCGGTTGACGAACAGCGGCCGTGTTCCGTATTTTTCAGATAGGCGTGCCGGATTGTTGTAGGGCCGGTTCTGCCGCGCCCGGTGGAGGGCCAATCGGCTTCGCCGGTTACCGCGGGGCACCTCCCGCTTCCTCAGCGGATTCGCTTTGTCGGATCATGGACGCTCGCGCATTTTTCTATCCGACCATATCAAGGCCCCTCCAGGGTCGCAAGACGGCCCTGATGTGGCTTTTGGGCTGTGTGCTGCTGGCCTCCTGCGCGGCGCCGCGGGGCCTCGTCCGGTTCGACTCGCCCTCCGATCTCTCCTGGGTGGATGACGGTTCGCTGTTCCAGCTCAATCGGGCCATCGATCACTCGACCTCCTATTACCGCCGCTTGTCCCCCCAGGAGCGGTTTCACTACGGGGAGTTGAGCTACTCGCCCAGGGAGATGATCGCCTCCTTGGAGCTGTTTCGCACGGAACTGTATGCGGCGCGCAGCCCGGAAGCCTTCGCCGCGCGCCTGACGGAGCGGTTCCATGTGTTCGAGTCCATCCGGCAGGAGGGCGATAATCTGTTTACCGGGTACTACGAGCCCGAATTGCCAGCCAGCGAGGCGCCCCGCGCCGGCCTGGATACCCCGCTGTATGCCTTGCCGAACGACATCGTCAAGGTGCGGCTGGAGCTGTTCGGCACCCGCTTGCCCAACCGCACCTTGATGGGCCGGGTCGTGGATGGCGAGCTGGTGCCGTACTTTTCGCGGGCGGAGATCCAGGCCGGCGCGGCGCTGGAGGACAAAGCCCAGCCGATCGCCTACGTCAACGAGATCGACCTGTTCTTCCTGCAGGTGCAGGGCTCCGGCGTGTTGCGATTTGCGGACGGCCGCCGCATCAAGGTCGGTTACGTGGCGAGCAATGGACATCCCTATCGCAGCATTGGTGCGGTGATGGTGCGCAAGGATCTGTTGGCGCTGGAGGAGGTGTCCCTGCAATCCATCCGCGCCTATCTTGCGCTCCATCCGGAGCGGGCGCGTGGGATTTTGTTCGCGAACCCCAGCTACGTCTTCTTTCGAATCCGGCAATCGGGTCCGTTGGGAAGCCTCGAGGTGCCGCTCACGCCGGGGCGCTCCCTGGCTGCGGATCGCTGGCTGTTGCCCCGGGGAGGGCTGGTCTATGTCCTCACCCAGGCCCCGGTGCCGTTCGACACGAAGTTGTCCCGCGACCTACGACGCTTCATGCTGGTGCAGGATACCGGTGGCGCCATCCGCGGACATGGCCGGGGCGATCTGTTCTGGGGCGCCGGCCCCAGGGCGGAATGGACTGCGGGCCACCAGCGCCATCCCGGCCACCTGCTGCTGTTGGTGGCGAAAAAGGAGTATCTCCGTCCCGGCAACCGCTAAGTGTGATATTCAACTGTGTATTCGTGCATGGGATAGCCGATGCATTGATTCAATTGCTGTGACCGCGGACGGAAGTCATTCGCACGAGCGAGCGTAATCCTACGCGCTCCATCGCTGTGAAGAAGCATACGGGGCGCCAGGATTTGCCTTGGTTGCAAAGCGCCCTCGTAGTAGCCTAGCGCGATGTCCTGGCGTGCCGGCGGATTGGATCCCCGATTCGTGCCGGGTGGCCCACATACGCGCCGCCGCGGAAACGCCGTCGGAACGTCGTGGGAACGCTGTGGGAACGCGAGGCAGGCAATGGCCAGGAACCGCGCGAAGCAACCCTCCGCCGAGCAAGGGAGCGAGTTTCCAGGCAAGCCGGACCGCAGGGCGCCGGGCATTGCCATCATCTTCGATGCGGATGGCCGCGTTTACACCTTCGAGCAGGCGGCCCCGGCCCTGTTCGGCCACGCGCGGGAATCGTTCCCTTGCCTGCACTTCGAGTCCCTCTTCCCTGCGCCCGCCTCGGGGGATGAGCCCTCGAGCAGCTTGTTTGCCCAACTCAGCGAAATGGGTGGGCGCCAGCTCGCCCTGACCGCACGGCGCCGTGACGGCTCCACCTTCCCTGCCCTGGTGCAGCTGACACACCTTCCGGGAGGGGAACGGCTCACCCACCTGTGCATTGTGCGTGACTCCCCCCACCTGGAGGCCGGCCCGCACCAAGGCGGCAGGCCGGCAGGCGAAGCCGGCGCGGCCGGGGGTACGCTGCGGGGCGAGTTCCTGGCCAGCATGGGTCACGAGCTGCGCACTCCGCTCACCGCCATCATCGGTTTTCTCAAACTGGTGGAAGACGGGCACTACAGCAGCGAGGCGGTGCGTCGCGACTACGTGGGCAATGCCCGTCAATCCGCGCTGTCGTTGCTGGAGCTGATCAACAATATCCTCGATCTGGCACGGCTCGAGGCAGGGCGGTTGACGCTCGAGCGCGTTGACTTCGACCTCGCCGAGTTGGTGGAGGAAGTCACCAAAGCCCTCGCGCCGGTGGCTCATGGCAAGGGGGTGGAAATCGAATGTGTTGTGGACGGCGCCATCCCTGGCCGGGTCAAGGGCGATCGCGTTCGCCTGCGTCAGGTGCTCTACAACCTGGTCGGCAACGCGGTCAAGTTCACGGATTCCGGGCTGGTGCTGTTGCGGGCCGAGCTGGAATCCAGCGATGAGAAGGGGTGCCACACCCGGTTTGCGGTCACCGATACGGGAATCGGCGTGGACGAGGCGCTGCAGCCCTTGATTTTCGAAAGCTTTGTCCAGACGGGGCACGCCTACCTGGACAAGCTGGATGGCGTGGGGCTGGGGCTGTCCATTTCCAAGCAGATCGTCGACCAAATGGGCGGCACGATCCGGCTGAAAAGCAAACGGGACCAGGGCAGTACGTTTTGGTTCGTGGTGCCGCTGGAGCGGGCCCGCGCCGAAGCGGGCGAGCGCCCGGAAAGCGACGCCACGCTCCAGTCCCAGCGCGTGCTGCTGCTCAATCCCGATGCGGCCACGCGGCCCGTCTACGCCGAAAAGCTGGCCGCGCTCGGCCTCGCGTCGGAAGCGGTCTCCTCCTCCGCGGAGGCCGCCAGGCTGCTGGCGCGTGCGGAAAAGGAACACCGTCCGGTGCGAGCGGTTCTTGTCGACCACAGCATGAAGCTGGAGGGCGCATTGGTATTCGCCCGCAGGGTGCGGCGCGAGCGGGGTTCATTTCAGCCGGATCTGGTGCATCTGTCTCCCATCGGTGCCGTCAGCAACCTGCAGGCGCTCTCCGATGCGGGTTACACCGCCTACCTGACCAAGCCGGTGATGCCCGCCGGCTTGAGCGGCACCCTGGGTTCGCTGTTTGCCAGACAGTCGGCCGATGGCGTGCCCGCGCTGCAACCCGTAGAACCTCTGTCGGAACCAGCGGGCGGTTCGGAGTCGGACCAGCACGGCATACGCGTGCTGGTTGTCGAGGACAATCCGGTCAATCAGAAATTGATGAACGCCCTGCTATCGAGAAAGGGGTACGTCACCACACTTGTCTCCAACGGGCAGGAGGCGGTCGATGCCGTCGCTCGGACACACTTCGATCTGGTGCTGATGGACGTGCAGATGCCGGTGATGGACGGGCTTACCGCCACCCGCGCCATCCGAGAGCAATTCGGCCAGGACGATCTGCCCATCATCGCAATGACGGCCGGCGCAACGGATGGCGACCGGGAACGCTGCATCGGGGCCGGCATGAACGATTACGTCGCTAAACCCATCATGCCGGATATCCTGGAGCGCAAGATGCGCGAATGGATCCACACTGCGACGGCCGGCCAGGGGAAATTCGCCGCCGGCAATCTCGCGCCCGCCCCCGTGCTCCCCGCACTGGATCTGCCTCATCTGGAAGGCGTGCGAGCCTACGCCAACGCGCATGCGGCGGGGAGGTTCGAGGAGTGGGTAGGCCTGTTCGTGGCGGAATTGCGCCAGGCCATGGGCGACCTGGCCACTGCCCGCCGGCGTGGCGATCGGCCGGCCGCGCGTGAGGCCACGCGGCGGATATTTCTCGTCTGCGGCGGATTTGGTGCACCGCACCTGCGCGAGCTGGCGCGGGAGATGCGACAGGAGATGCAGCAGGCGCCGGACGAGCACGCCCGCGCGCGGTTGCAGGACCTGCTGCCGGAAATGGAAAGCGCGTGGCGCGGCATGGAGCGCGAGTTGAAGCAGCGCTTCGGACTGCCGGATGAGAAGGGTTCGGCACCGCCCGCGGAATAGGAGGCCTCCTCCCGGCGAGCGCGCCGTCATTCGGGCAGAATGGCGGCATCCGCGGCGGGATTCGTCGCGCCCGCCGATCACACGCACCCGCACCGCGCTTCCCGCCACGCTTTGAGCGGGGGCCGCCAATTTCTTTTCCGCACGAATTCCGGTAAAGGAAAGCGCGAGAGAGCGGTGGTATTGGCCAGAGGCCGCGCGGGGGCGCTTGAACCCTCCGCGACCGCTGTTCCCGCCCGTCATGAGGCGCGGCCGTTCCGGCACGTGTGGAGCACGACCCTTGTCCGTTCCGAAACCCAAGCTACCCGCCAAGGGGTCCGCTTCTTGCCAGGCGGAAGGGCGCTGGCGCGAGCAGTTCCGCTTCGATGAGGTCAAGGTGCTGATCGTCGGCCGCGGACCCATCCGGCTGGAGGCGATCCAGGCGTTCCAGCGGATGGGCGCCCAGCTCTGCGGAATGCTGCTCTCGGAAAAGGACAGCGTGGTCTACCCCCGCGCGCTCGCGCCCGAGCTGCGGCTGATCGGCCGCAACGACCGCGTGCACCGCATCCCCGACTACGCGGGAACCACAGCGGCTGAAAAGGCGGAGCGTATCGAGCAGGTCCTCGCCATCGCAACGGCGGGCGTGTACACGCATATCTTTGCCGGCTACGGCTTCATGGCCGAGGATTACGAGTTCATCCAGGCCGTCGAGCGGGCGGGTCTGGGATTTATCGGCCCGTCCACGGCCGTGGTGCGCAAGGTGGGCGCCAAGGACGCCGCCAAGGCGCTCGCGCGCAAGATCGGGGTCTCCGTAACGCCCGGCATCGACAACATCGAAGCCCTGGCACTGCTGGGGAAGGCGGGCGACCGGGATGGCAAGGCCTTTCTGGAAGCGCTTGCCAGGCAGCACGATCTGCCCTTGGACGCAGGCGACGCCGCGCTGCCGCCCGAAACGCTGGCGGAGCGCGTACTGGAAGCGGCGCGGGAGCGAAGGGTGGAGCTGGTGACGCTCGCCGAGTTGAGCGCGCGGGCGGAGCGCGCGGTGGCGGAACTGCTGGCCCAGCATCCGGGGCGGCGCCTGCGCTTCAAGCACGTGGGCGGCGGCGGGGGCAAAGGCCAGCGCATCGTTGCCAGCGTGGCGGAGACGGGCCCCGCGGTGACGGAGGTGCTGAACGAGGCCCGTGCAGGCGCCCCTGGGGACAACCGCAATTTCCTCATCGAGCTCAACATCGACGGGACGCGCCACAACGAGATTCAATTGCTCGGCAACGGGCAGTGGTGCGTCGCCTTGGGTGGAAGGGACTGCTCCCTCCAGATGCACGAGCAGAAGCTGCTGGAAGTCTCCATTAGCGAGGAAATGCTGGCCGCCACCGCGGAAGCCTACAGCCGGGCCGGCAGGACGGTGCAGGCGGAGGTATTGCGGGCGGATCTGGCCGTGCTGCGGGAGATGGAGGCCCAGGCAGTGCGCTTGGGCGAGGCGGTGGGCCTGGATTCCGCCTCGACCTTCGAGTCCATCACGGAGGGCACAACCCACTACTTCATGGAGATGAACACGCGCATCCAGGTGGAGCACCGGGTGACCGAGATGGTGTATTGCCTGCGCTTCAGGGACCCGGAGCGGCCCGGGGAGTCGTTCATCGTCGACTCCCTTGTGGAGGCGATGCTCTGGATGGCCGTGCACGGCCCCTCCCTGCCCAGACCCGAGCGAATTCCCCGGCACGGTAGCGGCGCCGAGGTACGCATCAACGCCACCAACCATGCCCTCAAGCCGCATGCGGGCGGCGTCGTGCAGGACTGGAGTCCACCCGGCGAGGGAGAGCTGCGCGACGACCAGGGCATCGGCATTCGCAATCCGGACACGGAAGCCTTCATCCCCTACCAGCTCGCCGGAGCGTACGACTCCAATATCGCGCTGGTGGTCGCCCATGGGGCGGAGCGGGAGGAAAATTTCCGGCGCCTGGCCGAAATCCTCCGTCTGACCGATATGCGCGGCCTGAACCTGATGACCAACATGGATTTCCACTGCGGCCTGCTGCACTGGATGCTGGGCGCCGACCCGATGGTCAAGCCGAGCACACGCTTCGTAGCGGCGTACCTGGCGGGCGTGGGCGCGCTCAAGCAGGCGGGAGCGGACCTGGATCTGGAGTTGGCGTGGGAGACTCTCTCCGTGCGGCAGACGGAGCGGGGCGCGTCCGCGGCGCGCGCCCTGGAGGCGAAGCGCACGCTGATTCTGCGGCCGCTGCTGCGGCTGTACAGCCATCCGCACCTGCTGGCCGGTTGGCTGGCTCCGCGTGCCCAGCGCCGATTCGTGCTGGAGGATGGCCGGGTCGTATGGCGGCAAAACCCGATAGAAGTCCTATCGCAACTCTACCACTACCTGAATCTGGACCCTCACGCCGGCGACAGCCCGGAGGAGCGCATTTGGCCTCACGATCAACTGCTGCTGGACGATGGCCTGGCCTTCTACCAGGCGCTGGCGGGGCAGCTGGGGGGCGGGAAGCGCTCCTGGCCCGATTTGGACGCGTTGCTGGCCTGCCACGCTCCCCCGCCCGGCATCGCTGTCGATACGTGGGCCGAGGTGCAGGCGGCACATCGCGGCCATCAGGCCGGGCTGGAGCTGCTGAAGCTGCCCGTGCTGATCGGCGAGGAGTCGGGCTTTTACGGCATCCAGGTCAACCAGCGGCTGGAGGTGGACATGCCGCGCGCCTTCGACGAGGAGGCCAGCGCAGGCCCGCTGCGCCAGGCCCTGGACGAGCCGTCCCAGGCCCGGTCCAATGAGATCGCCGCTTTTACCGGCGGCACGTTCTATGCCCGGCCCAGTCCCGAAGCCCCGCCCTACGTCAGCGCGGGCCAGCACGTGGAGGCGGGCGACGTAGTCGGCCTCCTGGAGGTCATGAAGATGTTCAACCCCGTCCGCGCCGAGTTCGCGGGCACGGTCGCGCGGGTGCTCATGCAAGGCGAGACCGGTCAGCTCGTACACAAGGGGCAGATCCTGCTGGAGCTGGAACCGGATGTGCCGATCGTCCACGAAACCGAATCGGAGCGCCAGACCCGCCGGCGCCTGAAAACCGAAGCGCTGCTGGCCAGGCTGTAGGCAGCCCCACTCCAATGGTAATGTTGCGTTCCGTGCTGACCACGCTGCTGTTGATCCTGCTGGCCGGAGTGCTGCTGGCGCTCGGGCTGCGCTGGCTGGAGCCGGCGTTGATCTACTTCCCCACGGTGCGCGTGGAGCGGACGCCAAGGGAGGCGGGAATGGCCTACCGCGAGGTGGCCGTGACCACCCGCGATGGCGAGAGCCTGAAGGGATGGTGGGTGCCCGCGGCGGCGCCGGATGCACCCGCGCTGTTGTTCTTCCATGGGAACGCGGGCAATCGCGAGCACCGCCTCCACAACCTGCAGGGCCTGCACGCCGCCGGTATCGCCGTTTTCATCTTCGATTACCGGGGTTACGGCGGCAGCACGGGCAAGCCCTCCGAAGACGGCCTGCTGCTGGACGGCGAGGCCGCCTACGATTGGCTGCGGGGCGAGGTGGGCGACCGCCCGATCTTCATCTTCGGCCGCTCTTTGGGGGGCGCGGTGGCCGCGCTGATCGCACTCCGCCGCCCGGCGGCGGGGCTGATCCTGGAATCCACCTTCACCTCCGCTCGGGCCATGGCCATCCGCGTAGTGCCCATTCCCGGCATCGGGTACATTGCCCGCACCCGGCTCGACGTTCTGGCCGCCGTACGCCGGCTGACCCTGCCCATGCTGTTCATTCACGGCGAGCAGGACGAGGTGGTCCCCTTTCGCATGGGGCGCACCCTGTACGAGGCCGCCGCCACGTCCGACAAGACCTTCCACGCCGTGCCCGGCGGCCATCACAACGACACCTACCTGCTCGCGGGGGAAGCGTACTGGAGCTGGTTGGTGGATTTCACGGCGCGCGGTCAGGCGGGACGGGACGCACGGAAGCGCTAACCTAAAATGGTGCATCGCGGCAGTGGCAAGCGATGCCGAAGGGCGGGGGTGCCTCCCCGGTCTATCTGATTCTTACAAGGCATTAGATTCAAAGAACGTCTCATTCCGAGCAAGCGTCAGCGCGGGAACCTGCCTGCCACCGGGCGGAGACACCACCGCCGGCCCGTGCCGGAAATTCCCTTGATATGTACGGTCATACCGTACATACTGAAAAGTAGAAGGGAATCGGATGCGCCTTGTCAGATTTCGCCACAAAGGGCTGAGACAGCTTGACACAG
>JACZVE010000315.1 GCA_022572825.1 SAR324 cluster bacterium | reverse complement strand
CCCTTGCCAATACCGGGGCGGGCCTCTCCGCCCGGATTTCGCCAGATGCATGCCGGTGCCGGGAAGAGGCGATTAACCGCCTCCCGTCCGCGCCAGCGGCGCCCCCCGACCCAGTGGAAAGGGGGGAGCGCTTGGAATTGAACGGATCGTCACACGCATTTCCCCTGTGCTAAGGGGATAGGTATATAAGGCAACGGGGCCCCCCGAAAGAAGCGCGGCGCGAGGCCCGGTCATCGAGGACTACGGCGGGTTCCGTTGCGGCGCGCGACCACGCGGGGCAATCTGCGGAGACCATGACATGACCACAGTGAACGGCACTTCCCTTGACTCCATCGCGGACCATCTGCCGGGGTTCCTGTTTGTCGATCACGTCGCCATCGCGGTACCGCGCGGCACGCTGGATGCTCAAGTGGCGGCGTATGGATTGCTGGGCTTTCGGGAAATTCACAGAGAGGAGATCGGCGGAAGCGATCAGGTGCGCGAAGCTTTGCTGCGCATCGGGGATAGCGCCAATCTGATCCAGCTCCTCGAACCCCTCGGCGACGCGTCACCCGTGCAGAAGGCGATCGATCGCAACGGAGGCAAGGGCGGCCTGAATCACGTTGCATTTCGCGTCAGGGACATCCAGACAGCGTACGACCACCTCAAGGCACGAGGCTTCCGCATTCTGGATGCGGCACCCCGCCCAGGCTCCCGCGGCACGACCGTATTTTTTCTCCATCCCAAAGCGCTCGTGGAAACCCCCTTCGAGGTGCTCATCGAAGTGGTGCAGGACTAAGGCACGGATCAGCGGACCGTGCCAGGACCGCCCACAGGGCGGGTTTGCCTGTGCCGGGACGACGGTGTTATCGTATGGGCGCGCAAATAACCGACCCGGCGGATCAGCCGGCCCCGCAAGGAAGCTAGCGGTGGCCGGGCAGCGCGCAACCCACCCATTCATCGTCCGCCACACGAGATGTTCACAATAACCGGCCAACCGATGCTTCGCCTGCAACGACTGCCACGCAACGTCGCCGCCGTGCTCACGTTCAGCCGGCCTCCGCTGGTGTTCTTGGCGTTCGGCTGCGCACTGTGGCTGATGATCACGCACCACCCGCTCGCCTATGTGATGGGCCTCACCTTTCTGCTGTTGGCGATGGCCTTCGACTGGATCGACGGGTGGTTCGCCGACCGCTACCTGCCGGATTCGCGGCTGGGCGCGCTCGTGGACCGCATGATGGATCGCATCGTGCTGTCAATCATCTTCCCGGTGCTGGGCGCCGGCATGTTTTGGCGATTGGAGCGGGTTGAAGCACTGGGGGATCCGCGGCTGTTCAAGCTGCACCTGCTGCATGCCATCTTCGTGCTGGGCATCTGCGTCATCGTATTGATGCGCGATCAGTTGGCGCAGTTCCTGCGCAGCTTCGCCAAGGCGGCCGGGCAGGAGGTGGAATCGTACGAGCTGACGCGATTGCGCACCATTGTGGCCTCCCCCGTGGCCGTGCTGCTGTACGCCCACGCGTTCTACCAGCCGGCAGTGGGATGGGAAGGCTTTTACCGCTGGGTGGACTGGGTGGACCGCCTGCCGCTGCGGGTGTGGTTTGTGGTGGAAATCCTCTTCCTCGTCATCACCATCGTCTCCGTAACCCTCAATCTGCGCAAGTACGGCGCGCTGGCCCTGGACGAAATTTGCGAGCACGACGAGCGGCTGCGGCGTCGCATTCTGGCTGTGATCCCCAATACGCTGACGCTGATGAACGGCCTGTTGGGCATTACCGCCGTCATCTTCGCCAGTTACGGGCGCGTCAGCGAGGCGGTGTTCGTACTGCTGGGCGCGGCGTTCTTCGACCGCCTCGATGGGGTGGTGGCCCGCCGGCTGGGCCTGACCGAGGCGCCCAACCAGCGCAGGAGCCGCTTCAGCTCGGGTGCGTTGCTGGACGATATTTCCGACGGCATCAGCTTTGCCGTGGCGCCGGCGCTGATGTTCTACCTCATCCTGGGCGACCTGCCCGCGGGCCTGATCCCGCACGCCGCGGTCGCCGCTACCGCCGTCCTTTACGCGGTGGCCGGCATCTCGCGGCTGATCTATTTCACCCTGGATAAGCACCCCATTCCAGGCTTTTTCAAGGGTATGCCCGTGCCGGCCGCGGCGCTGATGGTGTCGGCTTCCATGGAGATCGTCCATCAGGTGGCTACCCGCGCGCCGCACTATGCGCAACTATGGGTACACGTCTGTGTGGCGGCGATGATCGTGGCGGCCGTGGTCATGAATCTGTTTCCGATCCGATACATTCATCTGGGGCGCCTGCTGAGCCGCCATCCCGCACTGCTGTGGAGCCTCGTCGCGACCAGCGTGGTGGTGGTCTTTACCCCGTACCTCGGCGCGCTGTTGCTGGCGATTTGCGGGTTCTATCTGATTTCTCCTCTCTTCACCGGACGGATCGACCCCGCGCATGCGGAGATCGATCATCGGCCGCACCGCTCCCACCCCGGTCGGTAACCAGCCCGGCTGTGCGTCGGCGGAGCGGAATCCCAAACGCCGGGGCGTGTGGCCGGTGGTCATGAGGTACTCCAGATGACACCTGCCCTGCAGTGTGCGGACAGGGCCGAACAGCCCCACCGCATGGTATTGGTATTCGCGGCCGAGGAGGCGCCCCTGGGCCCGCTGCCCGCACCCATTCGGGAGAGCGCGAGCCGGACGGCCCGACTGCGCAACTTCAAGGGCGCCGCCGGCGAAACGCTGCTGCTGCCGTTCGGGGGCGAGCAGTGGCTCGTGGCAGGTCTGGGAAATCAGGGGGAGCTGACCCGGCCGGGCTTTTGCGAAGCGATCGCCCTGGCCTACAGCGAGCTCAGCGGTGCGGGCGCCCGCGAAATGGCCCTGATGCTGCCGGAGGGATTGCCCTGGCCGCCGCGGGAAACCGCGCGCTACGCCAGCGAGGCGCTGCTGATGGCCGGCTACGCCTTCCGCGCCTACCGCTCCACGGAACATAACGCCGACACGGACGCTTCCGTCACGCTGGTGGCCGCGGGGCAGCGGGCCGCCCTGGCCGCCGGTATCGAGGCAGGACGCCACGTGGGCGAGGGCATCCGCATCAGCCGCGACCTGATCAATCATCCGGCCGCAGTGGCGCATACCGATTTCGTCGGCGATGAGGCCCAGAGGGTGGCCAAGTCGCTCGGAGCCAGGTTCCGACGAATTCGCGGCGACGCGCTTGTGCGGCAGGGCTACGGCGCCATTCACGCCGTCGGCCGGGCGGCGGAGCATCCGCCGTCACTGGTGGCGCTGGAATACGGCGAGCGCGGGCCGCGGCGGCCCACCATCGCCCTGGTGGGTAAAGGCGTCACCTTCGATAGCGGGGGCCTGAACCTCAAGAGCAGCGCGGCGATGGCCCTGATGAAGAAGGACATGGGCGGCGCCGCGATCGTGCTGGGCGCCTTTCATGCCATTGCGGCGCTGGGGCTGCCCGTGCATCTGGTGACTGTGCTCGCGCTGGCGGAAAATGCGGTGGATTCGCGCGCCTACAGGCCCGGCGACGTGGTGCAGTGCAAGCAGGGACTCCGCATCGAGATCAGCAACACCGATGCCGAGGGCCGGGTGGTGCTCGCCGACGCCCTGGCGCTGGCTCGGGAATATCGGCCCCATTACCTCATCGACTTCGCCACCCTCACCGGCGCCTGCCGGACGGCCCTGGGCAAGGATCTGATGGGGCTTTTCTGCGAGGACGAGGCGCTGCGCGCGGCCCTGATGGCCAGCGCCGAGGCAACCGGGGACCACGTGTGGCCCCTGCCGCTGTGGACGCCCTATCGCAAGATGTTGGACAGCTCAGTGGCGGATCTGGTCAATGCCGCAACGGACGGCATGGCCGGGGCGATCACCGGCGCGCTGTTTCTGAAGGAGTTCGCCGGTTCGGTTGCGTGGGCACACCTGGATTGTTATGCATGGAGTGACGGTGATTCCTCGCTATTTCCCAGGGGCGGGAGCGGCGTAGGCGTCCGGCTCTGCGCCGAGTTGATGACTCGCTTGCAGGATGACAGCCTGGAGGACCATGCCCATGGCGACTAGCGACAGCTTTCCCAACGCCCATCTGCTGTGGTCGCCCCGGCAGTTGCACGAGCGGCTGGGAGACGACGATCTGGTAATCCTGGATGTGCGTCCCTCTCACGAGATTCTGAGCGGAATCATTCCGGGCGCCGCGCACTTGGACCTGTATGGCGTCGGGCTCACCCGGACCACGCCGGAACTGTTCGAGGAGTTCATCAACCTGATGCGCTCTCAACTGGCGATGCGTGGCGTGGGCATCGAGCGCACGGTGGTATTCTACGAGGACCGGCACACGGGCATTCGCGCCGGGCGCGGGTTCTGGCTGCTGGAGTACATGGGCCATGGCAACGCGCACGTGCTGGACGGTGGCGGGATGCGGCGGGTGCATCTGCGAGGCCGG
>JACZVE010000314.1 GCA_022572825.1 SAR324 cluster bacterium | reverse complement strand
GCATGACGAGGCTGGCACACTACACCTGCGCACAACAATGGCCGAAATAGCCGGCCGGCTCGCGATGCAGGAAGCGGCCACCCACCTGGGAAAACACAACGGCGGCATGGGTGTTTTGCTAGGTGGCGCCAACGGTGTGGAGGCGGCCACAGTGGTCATTATCGGCGGGGGCATCGTCGGCAGTTGCGCGGCCAAGGTCGCGTCGGGTCTGGGCGCGAACGTCGCGATCCTGGACATCGATCTGTACCGGCTGCGCTATCTCGATGACATGATGCCCGCCAACATCACGATGACGATCAGCGTGACTTCCTGCGGCGTTTTCAGCCACTCCACGAGAACAGCTGCGAGGATGCCGGTCACCAGCAGCGGGGTGTCGGCGGCGAACTGGGTCGCCGCCATGCTGAGCCCCGCTTTCCAGCCAGGCAGGGTCCGGCCAGCGCGCCTACCCCGGCCACGGCATGGAGGTAGGCGAAGAGCGCCACGACATCGCTCATTCCCACCACCGCCTTGGGCTCCGCGGCCCGGAGACGCGCGGCATCCAGGTGGGGCAGCATGCGCGCCGCACCGTATCCGCCCCGCGTGGCGAACAGGGCTTTCACCGCGGGATCGCAATAGAGCTGCTGGAAGCGGTCCGCGCGCTGCTCGTCCGTACCGGCCAGGTAGAGGTGGCGCGGTGCGGGGTCGGGCAACGGGAGTGGACGCAGACGCCAGCGCTCCAGGAGGGCACGGGCCTCCAGCAGCCGGGAGGAGGCCTCGCTGCCCTCGTGTGAGCTCGGGGAAAACAGTGCGACGGTATCTCCGGGCCGCAATGCGGGCGGCGCCCGCAGCGGTGGACGCGCCTCAGCGGCGCCGGGGGGTAGTACCGGCCTGGCGGTTACCATGTATTTTCCAGCACGTCGTCCACCGACTTCTCGCTCTCCCCGGTCGGCGTGTTCCCGTCCAGGCGTGGCACCGCCTTGAGGTAGGTGAAGTGCTGGGCGGTAGTGGCCTTAACGGAGTACTCGCCAATGGTGGCGGGAAGCAGATAGCCGGCTTCCGGCTCCAGCGGAAAGACGCGCCCATCGGCGAGCAGCAACTGCCCTTCGCCCATCGTCACCACCAGCAACTGGTATTGATTGTTCTCGTCGGTGCGGATTGCGAGCGTCCGGCTTGCGCTGAGGGCAACGCGATCGACCTGGAACTGGGGAAAGTCCACGATACGCTCCACTTTCAGCCCGTCGTCGTCCTGCAACACCTCCAATGTCGGCGGAGTATAGGCGGCTTTTTCCATCACCCGCATTGATTCCGCCACGTCCCAGTGGGGCTGGGTAAGCACCTTCTGGGCGAACATGGCGATCAGCCGCTCGTAGGTGGGCGTTTGGAACTCGATCACCTTGACCCCGCGCTGCAGTGAATGCAGCACCCCGGGCGGAAGCCGCACCACGTCCCCCCGCCGCAGGGGAACCTTGCCCAAATAGCGCTCCACCGCCGCGCGCTTATCGCGCTCGGCGGCGAGCAACGCTTCCGGCAGGTCGGCCAGCAGCGCCCGATGCAACGCCGGACTGACCGGCTCATCCGGGTTCTCGCCCCGGCCGCGCAGGGCCGTGTCGAGCATTCCGTCGATTTGCCGGCGCACCTGCTCGTAGCGCCTGATGGCCTCCTCAAGATCATCGATCAGGCGATGTTCCCATCGCGCCCCGTGCTTTGCCCGGTATGATTCCACGCTTTCCGGGTCCAGGCCCGCCCGCAGGCAGCCGATGCCATCGGGCCAGGCGGCGGGATCGACGGCGAGCACCACGTAGACCTCCCATTTCTCGCGGTGCACTTCCAGGTATAGGTCGCCGTAGACAGCATCGGGCAGGGGCTCCAGCGTCTTGAGAAGAATGGGCGGCGCTTCGTCTTCGCCGATCAGAGGCACGGGAAACATGCCGAGCGCGTAAGGAAGCTCGGTGTTGCCTGTTGCGGAACGCACCCGGGAGATACCGCGCTTTTCGATTCCCGTATACCAGGCTTCGCGTCCCCAGGGCTTTTCCACGTAACAGATTTCCAGGCGCATCGGCTCCCGATTGGAGACGACCGCCGCTTCCAGACGCCGCGCGGCCCAATCGATCACGGACAGCGGCTCGGACTCGAAGGCCTGAATGATTTCCTCCCGCCCCAGTGCCGCATCCTTGCCACACACGCCTCGATAGACGCCGCCATCCGCCGCCCGCTCCCAATGCACCAGCTCCTGGTAGTGCACGACCTGATCCGCCTGCTGGCTCCACGGCTCGCGGCGCTTGCGCCCGGTAAGCAGCAGCACGTGCTTGGCGCCCTGCTCGTCCAGATAGGGCGTCAGGCCGCGCAACAACCGGCCCGAGGTAGGATGCTGACCGAGCCCGGTCATCTCCAGCAACAGCGAATTGTGGGCCCCTTTGATGGCAAAGGTAGGCGGTGTGACAGTCAGACCGGATTTGGCTGATGGGGCTGCCATCCGTAGTACGCTGGATTGGTTGGGGGGTATGGACCTTCGAACGCTCATAGCAGGAAGGATAACCACGAGACCTTCCATCGTAAAGGTTCTGCTGGGCAAGATCAAGGTCGGCTCTGTCGGCATCCGAAGCCGCTTTATCATTCCCCTGCCATCCGCATAGATGTTAGCCTGTCGCACGGGAGTGCCGGTGAAGGGCGGTTCGGGAGGCCGGGCCGCGCCCGCTTGGAGCGCGGCGCAACCGCCTCCAAACGACCCGGTCGCCCCCAGTGTGGCTACGGGAGTTCCGGAATGAACCCGGCATGGTCTAATGGATGGTCTATTGGATGGGCCGTCTGGCTGATAACGCTGGCAGGGTGCCTCGCGGAAGAACCGCACGAGCTTGCCAGAACGCCCTCACCCCGAGGCAAGTGGACCGCCCCAATGATCGTACCGCTCCACCCAACCGTTCCCCGATCCGACCTGGGCCGAATCGACCGCCACGCTTTGCGCGCGCCCCGCCACGCCGCCCGCTCCCTGGATGCCCTGGCCGCCTACCTGGCATCAGCGGCACGCGATGAGAGGGAGACGGCCAGGGCGATCTTCCGCTGGATCGCGCACAACGTCACCTACAATGCCCCGGCGTTTTTCTCGGGCCGAATCCGCAGCGAGTTGGAAGATCCGGAGGTGGTCCTGCGGCGCCGCACCGCCGTGTGCGACGGGTTTGCGGGGCTATTCGTGGCACTGGCCACCCGCGCCGGCCTGCAGGCCCGCACAATCACCGGCCACGCCAAGGGTTTCGGCTACCGGGCCGGTCAGGGCGTAGCGGGACCACCGAATCATGCCTGGAATGCTGTGCGCATTCGGGGGCGTTGGCGCCTGCTTGACCCCACCTGGGGCACTGGACACATCGACGGATCGGCCAGGACCTTCCAGCGGGAGTTCCAGCAACACTACTTCCTCACTCCGGCGGAACAGTTCATCTACGGGCATTTCCCCGAAGAGCCGGAATGGCAGTTGCTGAGACACCCTCTTACGCGGTCGGAATTCGCCACGCTGGCTCATCCCACCGCGGTGTTCTTCGAGCACGGACTGCGGCTGGCCAGCCACGATTCGGGTGCCATCCAGACCGGCGGCCGGCTCACGGTGCGCCTGCAAACGCCGGAGACCGTGTTGCTCACCGCCGCGCTTTTGCGGAACGGGCGGGAGGTGAAGGGCTCGCCGGTATTCGTGCAGCGCGACGGCGGCTTCGTGGACGTTTACGCCCGTTTCCCGCGGGCCGGAGCGTACACGTTGCGCCTGTTCAGCAAGAGCGACGCAGGGCAACCCTTTTACGAGGAAGCCCTGAACTACCGGATATCCGCGTCGACGAGCGCCGGCGCCGGTGGTTTTCCGCTGGTGTACCGATCCTTCGCCGAGCGGCAGGGCCACTTGTACGCGCCCATCCGGGGCCGGCTGAAGGCCGGGACGCGCCAGCGCTTCCGGCTGAACGTGCCGGGCGCGCAGCGGGTGGTCGCGATCGTGAACGGAAAATGGCAATATCTGGATGGAACGGAGGGTGGATTCGAAGGAAATCTCCGCGTGCCGCGCGGCGAATTCATCCTCTACGCCCAGTTTCCCGGAGAAAAGAACGTGGCCGGGTTGCTCCGGTTCGAGGGCGGCTAGTATTACTCCGTTACCTGTATCCCACCACGAGTCAGGACAGATCGTTACGCGGAGCAACCGCGGATTCACGCAGATGAGCTCCGATATTGGAGGGCGCTTCGCAGGCGGCGCGCTCCTGAATCAGATCCGGTTATTTTAGTACTACTGTGTCAGTTTCAGCCACAGATAAACGCCGATGAACACTGATACAAACAATTTCAACGGCTTAGATCAGCATGAACCTGTGTTCAACTGAGGCTGCGATTTCGTAAGTATCTGTAATCACTCATGACGTTCCATAACTGACATAGTAGTATTAGAAGCGCTGTGATTTAATGCCTCCGGCAGGTTGGGGGCTAA
>JACZVE010000313.1 GCA_022572825.1 SAR324 cluster bacterium | reverse complement strand
GCGATCTTGATCGGATTGAACTGGATCGCAGTGTAGAAGAAGCAGAAGAAGAAGAAGAAGATCCCCCCTATAATGAGACGGGGGGCCTCCTTTCCATGTCGACCCAAATCCAGCCCCTCGATTTTGAGGCAACAGAGGAATTCTTAATTGGGCGGAGTCCGGATTGTGAACTTATGCTGGAACACCCGAAAATCTCCAGAAAGCATGCCTCCCTTAAGGGAAACCTGGACGATGGGATTACGATTACCGATTTGGGTTCAAGCAACGGAACCTTCATTCAGAACAAAGCATTGCCACACAACACACCCACTCCGGTGGGACTCAATGAGCGAATCGTGATTGCTAATTTGGTCAAATGTAAGCTGCATCCCGCCGATTGGGTTTACGGTCAGGCCATCTTGCTCAAGAAAGACATGGATGCCCTCTTCGACTCCCGCTCCTGAAAAGGATCCAAATCTTGATGCGACCAATGTTGGCGACCCAACATGGGAAGACTTTATTGAAGCGGAGAAATCCCTTCCAAAATTGGGTGTCAGATTCGGTCCGTTCCACCTGGACCGCCACCTTGGGGAAGGAGGACTTGGCCAGGTCTTCCGAGCCAAAGACACCAGAAACGATGAGATAGTCGCTGTAAAAATATTATTGCGGCCTTCGAAAATGATGATTGCCCGCCTGGAAGGCGGGGGGCGCCTGCCCAGCATGAAAACCCTCATTCGCTATGCCCAAGCCACCGGTGCCCGTCCAGTAGTCAAGTTGGTGCCGGAGAATCGGCGAGGGAAATAAGCCGAAATAAGCAGCGAACTGAACGCAAAGGCTGCGGCGCGTATTACGGCGCTACCATCAGTCGGTAACTGCCCGGCACGCCGCTCAGCTCTTCGACCTTCACGTAGTAGGGCTGCTTTGCATGGAGGGGCAAGGTGCGGCAGGCCTCGTCCACCGCGCCCGGGTGGAAATCGCATTCCTGCAGGATCACGTCGAACACGGGCGCATCGAACAGCCGCCAGACGAGGTTGGAGCGCGCACCGGTTAGGCTGATGGTGTGGGGGCCGCCCGCCGCTGGGGTGAAGGTATAGTAGCTGGACTCCCGCACGCCCACCGTGCCGCGGTGCCGGGAGCTTACGTCGATGGCAACCGGATCGCCCACTTCGCCCTCGAACTGCCCCCTGCCTTCCGAGTGCGTGACCATCACGGTGAACCGCACATCCTCCCCGGCGTCCGAGGAGATCTGGAAATCGTAGGTCTCGTCCGGCCCGGAGACCAGCTCGCAACTTCCATTGCCCACCAGGTAACAGGTCCTCTTGGGGTGGGTGAGGGTGATGCTCAGTGCCTGCGGATTGTCGGAGACGACGATCAGGTACGCGCCGCGCCGCGCCGCCCGGAACCGGTATTGCGCCTCGCCGCTTTCGCCAAGCTGCTGGCCCGGGTAGGGGGTTTCCAGCACGAGCAACGACTCGTCCGGGGCGGCGGCCTGTTGCGCTGGCCGCCGCTCGCAGGCCGCCAGGACGAGCAGCAGCGGCAGAAGTATCCCAATGGCAATGAGTGCTTTCACGCTGCCCCCTTGGGGTTTGCCGGGTCGGCCCGACGGCGACATGGAAATTGCGTGCGGTGTTCGGGTCAATATACCGCCCCTACACCGGAATGTCGCGTGGGCGGCAACGCAAAGTCGATTCTCCCCGCGCAGCTTTTGCCGCCGTTACGGGCGCCACACTATTTCTCATAATGCGCGTGGTGCAGGGCGAGGATGCGCACCAGACAGCAGGTAAGGCGCTTGGCGTAGGGCACGTGCAGGAACTCGTTGGGGCCATGGGCGTTGGCTTTTGGGCCCAGCACGCCGGTGACGAGGAACTGCGCGTCCGGAAAGCGGTCGCCGATCATGTGCATAAAAGGGATGGAGCCGCCCACCCCATAGTAGCAGGCCGCCTTGCCGTAGAACTCCCGCGAGGCGGCCTCGGCCGCATCGGCCAGCCAGGGCGCGAGCTCCGGCGCATTCCAGCCCGGCTCCCCGCCCGCCGTGACGGACACCCGCGCCCCGAAGGGGGGGTCGGCCTCCAGCAGCTCCTTGAGCGCCTGCGCGGCCGTCTTGGGGTCCAGCGTGGGCGGGATGCGCAGGGAGAGGCGCAAGGTCAGTCCGGGAATGAGCACATTGCCGCCCTGGCCGAGGGCCGGCAGCCCCTCCTGCGCGATGATGGCCAGCGCCGGCTCCCAGGTGCCGTTGAGCAGCAGTTGCGCCGTATCGTCCCCCAGAGCGCGCGCCCCCGCCAGGAAGGGAAAATCACCCGTCACGGCGCCGCCCAGCACGCCGGCGGCCCGGCGCGCCTGCTCGATGCGGGCCGGGGGCACCTCCACGTGCAGCGCGGCGGGCCGCAGCCGGCCCGTGGCGGGATCTTCCAGGCGGTCCAGCAGCAGCCGCATGGCCTGCATGGGATTGGGCACGATGCCCCCGGCCAGACCCGAGTGCACCCCTTCGGCCAACACTTCCACCTTCACGGTCGCCGTGACGAGGCCGCGCAGGGACGTGGTGCTCCATAGCTGCTCGTAGTTGCCGCAGCCGGAATCCAGGCACACCACCAGATTCGGCTCGCCGATCTCGTTGCCGTGGGCCTGCATGTAGTGGGGGAGGTCCGGAGAGCCGCTCTCCTCGGAGCACTCGATGAGGATGCGCACGCGTGCATGGGGCTGGCCGAGGGCTTGCAGCGCCCTCACCGCGGCGATGGCGGCGAAGCCGGCGTACCCGTCGTCCGCGCCGCCCCGGCCGTAGAGGCGGCCGTCCTCCAGCACGGGCTTCCAGGGGCCGAGATCCTCGCGCCAGCCGGTCATGGGCGGTTGCTTGTCGACGTGGCCGTAGATGAGCACCGTCTCCGGCAGGTCGCCGGGAATATCCGCCAGAATCAGCGGCGTGCGGTCACCGTCCTGGAAAACCTTGAGCTTAAGCCCCGGCACCGCCTGCCGCTCGATCCAGTCGGTGACCAGTGTCACCGCCCGCTGCATGTGGCCGTGCCGCGCCCAGTCCCTGTCGAAGGCGGGCGACTCGTTGGGAATGCGGATAAACTCAATCAGGGCGGGCAGAATCTGCTCGTCCCAGAAGGGATGGACCTGCTGCTCGATGGCCTTGCTGTCCATGGATGGCATTTTCCCTTGCCCGTATACGGCGCGGCGATCGGGAAGCCGGTCGCGGCCAATGTCACCACGCAGTGTCACGCGCGTTGCCGACGCGAAGTACTGGTACTACTCTGTCAGATGCAGCCACAGATAAATGCAGATGAACACTGATACAAACAATTTCAACGGCTTAGATCAGCGCGGATCTGCGTTCAACTGTGGCTGCAATATCGTAAGTTTGCGCTCTTTTTACGCAGTCATTGCAAGGGGTTGTGCTGGAGCAAGTCCTCTACGTGTTGTGGTGCCTGCGTAGATGGGGGGCGCGGGCGGACTAGTCTCGCCGCAAAGCGCTTTTTGTCACAGCCCTTCTGGCGGCTACCGCCGCTGGTACTGTGTGTCCCCGAACAGGTTGCGCCAGGCCTCCTCGCTCATGGGGCCCTGGCGGCGTTTATCCTTGAGCACTTCCATCCCCGTCTGCACCGCCGGGCGTGCCCCGATCTGCTCCTGCCAGCGCTTGGCGTTGGGAAACTCGTCCATCTCGATCTCGTAGCGCTTGAAGAGCAGGGTCCAGGGGTAGGTGGCGATGTCCGCGATGGTATAGTCGCCGGCCAGGAAAGGGCTCTGCGCCAAGCGCTTGTCCATCACGCCATAGAGGCGCCGCACCTCCTTGGTGTAACGCTCGATGGCGTAGGGAACCGGCTCCGGAGCGTAGGAGCGGAAGTGATTGGCCTGGCCGAACATGGGGCCGACGCCACCCATCTGCCACATCAGCCACTGCAGGGCTTCCATGCGCGGATGCGCCTCGCCTGGCAAGAACTTGCCCGACTTCTCGGCCAGATAGATGAGAATCGCCCCCGACTCGAACACGGAGATGTCCTTGCCGCCCGGTCCGTCGTGGTCGACGATGGCCGGGATGCGGTGGTTGGGGTTGATGGCCAGGAACCCGGCGTCGAACTGATCGCCGGCCCCGATGTCCACAGGGATTACGGTGTAGGGCAGGCCGGTTTCCTCCAGCATGATGTGGGCCTTGTGGCCGTTGGGCGTGGGCCAGCTGTAAAGATCGATCATCGTCAATCCGTCCTCTCGCGGAATGTGGGGTGGCAGGCAATCCCCGCGGGGCGGGCAGTCTCCGCGAGGCAGCCGCTCCGCGGGCGCGCCGGGTGCGGCGGATTCGCTCGCCCGCCGGTGATGCATTCACGATAACCCAGGTCGCAGCCGATGTCGCCTCCCGCTGGCCGTAATGGTGCGCCGCGCCGCCGAATAGCAGGGTATCGCCCCCGCGTGGCCGGGCGGCGCCGTGGGTTGCCTCGCAACCCACCCATTGGCCGCAACGCCGTTTGC